>JADGOU010000480.1 GCA_017882835.1 Frankiaceae bacterium
TCTCCAAGCTCACCGGACAACCCTGCTGTCATGCCTGTTTGCAGCGGCGAGCACGCTGCACCGGCTGCGGTGTCGTCAAACCCATCCGTAGCGGCACACCAACCGAGCCGCGGTGCGCGACCTGCACCCGCCCCGACGCGTCCTGGCACGCCTGCCCCGGCTGCGGCGAAACCACTCAGCACCGCTCGCGGCGCTGCGCCCGCTGCTCGATGCAGCAACGTCTGGGTGAGCTGCTGCGCGATAGCACCGGAGCGATCCACCCCCAACTGCAGGTCCTGCACGACAACCTCGCCAACCACGACCGCCCCGACACCGTGCTGGCCTGGCTGAACAAGGACGCGACGACCACCGTGTTGCGTGGACTCGCGGCAGGCCAACACCCACTGACCCACGCCGGGCTCGACGAGCTGCCCGACGCCAAACCGCTGCGGCACCTGCGCAGCGTCCTGGTCGCCACCGGCGCGCTGCCGCCCCGTGACGAACAGCTGATCCGCCTCGAGCGTTGGATCACCACCACCATCGCCGCCCACCCCGACCAGCAACTGCTGCACCGTTACGCCATCTGGCACGTGCTGCGCCGGCTGCGGCAACGCAACAACGGGAAGCACCTCAGCTACGGCCAACACGTCGGCGCCCGGCAACACGTCAGAGCCGCGATCACGCTGCTGGACTGGCTCACCAGCCACGGCCTCACCCTGGCTACCGCGCGCCAAGGTGACCTCGACACCTGGCTGACCAGCGAGGACTCCAAACACCGCCGCGAGGCCGGGCACTTCGTGCGCTGGGCCAGAGGACAGAAACTGACCGGCCTCGATTTCGCCGCCATCAAGTGGGACGGCCCGGCCGGCGACTTCGACACCGAGATCCGCTGGCAGCAGGCCCGTCGGCTGCTCCACGACGACAGCATCAACACCGCCGACCGCGTCGCCGGGCTGCTCGTCCTTCTCTACGCCCAATGGCCCGCTGCGGTCGCCCGCCTCACCCTCGAGCACGTCCACGACGACGAACACCAGGTACGGCTTCGGCTCGGCCGCGAACCTATCGTGCTGCCCGAACCTCTCGCCGAACTCGTCCTCCGGCTCGTCGCATCCCGCCACGGCCACGCCACCCTCGGCGACCAAGGAACCTCCCCATGGCTGTTCCCCGGCGGCCGGCCCGGCCGGCCGATCAGCGCCGAGCACCTCGGCGAACGACTGCGCCAGCTCGGCCTGCGACCCGGCCAGGATCGCTCCGGCGCACTGTTCGCCCTCGCCACCGAACTCCCCGCCGCTCTGCTCGCCCGACTGCTCGGCATCCACATCAGCGTCGCTGTCGCCTGGCAACGCGCCAGCAGCGGAGACTGGACCAACTACGCCGCCAACTACAGCCGCCGCCAACACAACCCGAACGAGCTCGCCGACGGCACCGATGATCACCTCTCGTAAGAGCAATTCCGAGAGTTCCAATATCTGACTGCGCCAGAGAAGATCGCCAACCGCACGGTCGCCGACGAGTACTTCGCCGTCACCGACAAGGTCGAAGCCCTTTACGGCCAAGCACCTGCGCTGCCCGCCGATGCGATCGGACCCAAGATGGCCCGGCTCCGCCGCGAGCACCACCGCCTGCTCGGCAACGGCTACTGCACCCGCCCACCCGAGCTTGACTGCGCGTTCGAGTCAGTCTGTGAGACCTGCGCGTTCTTCCAGACCAGCATCCAGTTCCGGCCCACCCTGCAAGCACAACACGACGACGCCCAAGTCAAGGGCCAGACCCATCGGACGGACCTGTTCACCTCACTGTTGGGCCGAGTCGACCAAGTTGACCAGGACGCGTCATGACCACCACCAACCACCGACCCAGGCTGACCCAGCCCGACCAGATGCCCACCCCGGTCGTCGACGACCTCAGCGCAACCGTTCTGGACGAGGCCATCAACGCACTCGGCGAGCTGCGAACCCCCTACTGGCTCGGCAACTCCGCAGTGCGTTTGCACGCCCTGGCAAGCCTTCTCGCCCAAGCCCACGCGCTGCTGCCTGACGCGGTCGCCCAAGCCCGCGACCAGGACCTGACCTGGGACCAGATCGGAGCGCTACTCGGCCTCACCGGCCCGACCGCCGCACGCCGCTACCGACCCGCCACCAACCCCCGCAAGGAGGTCTGAACATGCACCCCACAGCGCCGCCCATCTTCCCCGCTCCCGCCGCCTCATCCACGCGCCGCACCGCAGCCGGCGTCAAGGCTGACCGAAGGTCACCCGCAGGGCTTGGCCTTGACCCCGGCGAGGATCGGCGCACCCTGACAACGGCGGGAACGGCGAATACCCACATCACGTCCAACAGGATCACGCGCAATGCCGAGATCCGGTAAACGCAGTCCGACCCTGGCGGGCGGTCCAAGATGCGGATGATCGCGTGAGCGCCGGGGCTGTAGCGGCGGTGGTTCGGCCCTCAGACCCTTGTGGCCCGTAGTCGCAGCCGCTCATGGAGCCCGCGCTTGCGGTGCCTCAACGAAGCCGCGACGCGGAAATGTTAGGT
>JADGOU010000481.1 GCA_017882835.1 Frankiaceae bacterium
TCTCATCCGACCGGCGCTGGCACGCCGACTGGTCGCCCGCCGCCGCCCGCGGCGCCGGCGGCCACCCGGGCGGCGGTGTCCTTGGCCCATCCGGTCGTGGTGGCCAGCCCCAGCAGCAGTACTACCGCACCGCAGCCGGCGGTGATCCACCAACCGGGATGGCTGGCCGTGGCGAAGCTGGTCCGCAGCTCACCGTGGATGCCGGCGGTCGCCACCGCGCCGACGACGGCCACGCCGAGGGACTGGCCCACCTGTCGGCTGGTCGAGGCGATGGCGGCCGCGACCCCGGCTTGCGCGCGCGGCATGCCGGAGACGGCGGTGTTGGTGATCGGCGCGTTCACCAGACCGAACCCGGCGCCAAAGACCACGTAGGTCATCAGCAGCCAGCCGACCGAGCTGGTCGCGGACAGCCGGGTCAGCAGCAGGCTGCTGGCGGTCAGGGCGCACCCGGCCACCACCAGGGGCAGTTGGGCACCACGACTGCCGACGATTCGTCCGGACAAGGGCGCGAAGACGACGGTCATCGCCGCCATCGGCAGGGTGTACATACCGGCGTGCAGCGGGGACAGCCCGCGCACCTCCTGAAGGTAGATGGTATTCAGGAACAGGAAGCCGCCCAGCGCCGCGAAGGCACTGACGGCGATCACCGTCGCGCCGCTGAACGGGACGCTGCGGAAGAACCGGACTTCGAGCAACGGCTCGAACCGGCTTCGCTCGTAGGGGACCAGCCCGATGACGGCGGCCGCCGTGACGGCGAACAGGCCAAGGATCAGCGGCGAAGTCCAGCCGCGGGCGCCGCCTTCGATGATCGCGTAGGTCAGGCTGGCGAGCGCTGCCAGGACCAGCAGCTGGCCGACGGGGTCGGGCCGGCGCGGATGCGCCGCCTTGGACTCTGGCACGAATACGGCGGTCAGCCCGAGCGCGGCCAAACCCACCGGCAAGTTGATCCAGAAGATCGTCCGCCAGCTGCCGGAGTCGACCAGTGCGCCACCGATCACCGGTCCGAGCGCCATGCTGATGCCGATGACGCCACCCCAGATGCCGATGGCGCGAGCCCGTTCCCGTGGTTCCGGGAAGGTGTTCGCGATGATCGACATAGCCACCGGGTTGAGCATGGATCCGCCAACCGCCTGCAACATCCGGAAGACGACCAGCCAACCCAGGCTCGGCGCCACGCTGCACAGCAGCGAACCGAGTGTGAACAGGACCAACCCGGCCTGGAAGACCCGGCGCCGGCCCACCCGGTCGGCCGTGGCGCCGGAGAGCATCAGCAGGCTGGCCAGCACCAGGGTGTAGGCGTCGATGGTCCACTGCAGCCCGGAGACCGAGGTATGCAGGTCTCGACGGATCGAAGGCAGGGCAACGTTGACGACGGTGTTGTCCAGCCCCACGATGAACAGGCTCAGGCAGCAGATCGCCAGGACGGTCAGCCGCTGCCGACGGTGCAGTTCGGACGGAGACCCGCGCGGTGCGCCGCTGTTGAGTCGACTGCTAATACGCGTCGCTCATGATGTTAGTCGCCATCGCCAGCACCACCCCGATCAGGCCGACGGCGACTCCGGCGCCGCCGATCACCCACGACTGCAGCACCATGGCGAGCCCGACCAGCGTCGCCCCAATGAACATGAGGATGACCGCCACCCAGGAGCTTCTCTTTGCCTTGTGGTGCGTGACGTCGGCCACCGTTGTCCTCACTTCGCCCGTCGCCGGTCTTCCCCGTCGTACGCCGTGCTCTCTACCCGCTGGTACCCGCGGAACCCGCGCTACCGCTTGGCCACGTGGGTGGGCACCCATAGTGCCGTGCCGTCAGCACAGCATCAACCCGGCCTCGGGGTCGGGCTCGGGCGGTGGGCGGTGGCGACCGGCCGCCGTTCGCACTCGGCCGGCCACTCATCCGCGCCGATGTTGAGCCCACGTGCGGATCAGCGCTCGGGATACGCACGTGGACTCAACATCGGCGTCCGTGGGCACGGCCCGGGGTGGGTTCGCTGGCCCGGATGCTCAGGAGGCGAAGGCCACGACAGCGGGGTGGCTGGCATCCTTGCTACTCATGGATGCCGCCGCGTGGGACGCCCGGTACGACGCTGCTGGATTGCTGTGGTCGGCGGAGCCCAACCAGTTCGTCGTTCGGGAGCTCCCGGGGCGACCGGCAGGCCGCGCGATCGACCTCGGCTGCGGCGAAGGACGCAATGCAGTCTGGCTGGCCACCCAGGGCTGGACGGTACTGGGCGTCGACTTCTCCGCCGTGGCCCTGGCCAAGGCCGCCCAACTCGCCGCTGCCGCCGGGGTGACGGTGGGCTGGGAACAGACCGACCTGCTGGAGTGGCGGCCCGAGCCCAACTACGACCTGGTGCTGCTGGTCTACGTTCACCTGCCGCCGCCGCAGCGACAGGCGCTGCTGGCGCGAGCCGCGGCCGGCGTAGCCCCCGGCGGTTCCCTGCTCGTCGTCGGCCACGACCGCCGCAACCTCGCCGACGGGGTCGGCGGTCCGCAGGACCCGGCGCTGCTGTGGA
>JADGOU010000482.1 GCA_017882835.1 Frankiaceae bacterium
CCGCCCGGGTGGCCGGGGTGGAGCCGTGCTCGACCACGGCCAGCAGGCCGCGCTCGCGCAGCCAGGCCAGCCGGGCGGCCAGCCAGCTGCGGCGCCGGCCGGTGCCGGCCATCAGCACCGCCCAGGTGGGCCGGGTCAGCAGTGGCGTGTGCCAGTCGGCCCAGCGGGCCAGCAGCCACACCAGGGCCCGCAGCGCGGTCTCGGCGTCGGTGCGCAGGTCGGCGTCCTCAATGGCGCCGAGCGCGGCGCACAGCCAGCTGGCCTGGGAGTGGGCCGGGACGCTGCCGGCCGGCACCGCCCGCCACCAGGCCGGGACGCCTGGCGCGGCCGCCAGGCCTGTGGGTCGCGGTGCGGGAACCCGCCGGCGCCACGGGGCGTCGGGACGATCGTGGCGGCCGGGGGCAGCCGCCGGGACGGTCACCGCTGCAGGCGGCGCCGGCCATGCGCTGTCGGGGTGGGCGGATCAGGCGGGCACGCCAAAGACACGGCGCGTCCGACGTGACCGCCCGGCTCGGGCGGGGTAATGTCTCCTCCGGCGAGTTAGCGAAGCCCTGCACCCGTATCAGGCGGCCAAACTTGACTTTGGGTGTGGGGCTTCGTGGCGTCCGGATCCGGTCGGCTGACCGGCCCGGCGGTGCGGTCTAGGCGGTCAGCTCCATCGGGAGCTGGTCGACACGGTCGACGTCTGGGGCCCACACCGGGCGCCCGCGGGCATCCACGTCGTCGCGCTTGACCAGCTCGGTCAGGTAGTCGTTCACGGTCAGGCCGGCTGCGGCGGCCCGTGCTCTAGCGAGGCGACGGACGTCGTCACTCCAGCGAATGTTGAACTGGGTTCGCGGTCCCTTGTAGTACGGCGCAGCCATGGTGTGATCGAACACCAAGTGCCTAGCACCTACCAGGACCTCGGCTCGGCGTGTCGCAGTAAATTCGACCGCGTCAGCAGCACCGCTTCCTCCGTTTCCACGACACCCGTGGCCCAGGGTCACGGCGTGATGCCCCCGTTCGGGCGGCACGCCCTTGGCCGGCGGTGCCATCAAGGTCTCCCTCCTGGCGGCGCGGCCCGCTCGACCTGCCACTGCGAGCCGACCCGGACCAGCCGCACGGTCCAGGTGCCATCGGCGGCCGGAACGGCCACCTGGGCGATGTAGCTGGTGCTGGTCGGCAGCAGCGTCGCGCCGGCCGGGTCGACGTCGTGCGCGGTCACGTTGGCCACGTCCGTCCAGTGGTAGACCTCCGCCGCCGAGCTGGTGAAGTACGGCGCGATGCCGGCCCACCACTGCTCCTGCGGCAGGTCGGTCCGGGCGAACGCGGTCAGGAACGCGCCGGCTCGAGCGACGGCGGCCGCGGCGGCCACCGGGTCCGGGGTGGCCGGCCCGGCCGGTGGCTGGCTCGGCAGGTAGTCGGTGGCGCCCTGGTCGACGCTCGCGGACGCGCTCGGCTGCGCCGACTCCGCCGCAGACGACGCCGGCGCCGTGCTCCGCTGGGTGGTGGTGCTGCGGGCTCCGCTACACGAGCCCACCGCCACCGCCAGCACCACGCCCAGGCCGACGCCGGCCAGCCGGCGCCCGGCCGAACGGGCGGAGTGCGGTGACACCGACGGTTCCGCCGGCATCTTTAGGAGCCCCCCAGGTGGGCGCGGATACAGGCGGTGGTGGACAGCCCGGCCAACGCCGGCGGCGGCTGGCCGCTCCACAGCGCCGCCAGCACGTCCTGCGGGCAGCTGCTCGGGTCGGAGGTGGGCACACTTTGCCCGGGGGCGTTCAGGCCGAGGTGCAGGTGGGGACCGGTGGAAAAGCCCTCGCTGCCGACGGCCGCGATCACCTGCCCGGCCGCCACGGTCTGGCCCACCGACACCGAGTGCGCGCTGCCGTGGCCGTAATACCAGGTCCAGCCGCCCGAGTCGGTAATCGCCACGAAGTGATCGCCGAAACCGGGCATTGGGCCGGCGGCGGTCACCGTGCCGCCCTCTACGGCACTGATCGGCGTTCCGGTCGGGGCCGGCAGGTCCGCCCCGGGGTGGTCGTGGTGCGGCTTGCGCAGCACGTCGAGGCTCAGCGCGTCGCGGGGCAGCGGCAGGGCGAACCCACCACTGGCCCCGGCGGCGCAGGCGATCCCACCGCCGGCGGGCAGCCTGGCGGCCAGGTCCGGGATGCCGGCCAGCGCGCCGACGAGCTGCACCGCCTCGTCCCAGAACCGCGTGTAGTAGGCCGGGTCCTGGTTGCGCTGCACGGCGTGGGCGGCTGCGGTAGGCGGCATCGTCTCCCACCCGGGCACCGCCAGCAGGGCTTTGTAGAAGTTGCTGGCCGCGATGGCCGGCGTCATCCGGTCGGCAAGGGTGCCCCAAGCGCCGTTGTCCCGCTGCTGCAGGATGCCACGCGAGTCCGGTCCGGCCGCGTCGCCTTTGTCGGCGTTGATCAAGTCCTCCTCACCAATGGCGGTCATCACGCCAATGGTCTGGCCGCGCAGGTCGACCCCGAGGGCCTGGCCGGCGGCCAACACCGC
>JADGOU010000088.1 GCA_017882835.1 Frankiaceae bacterium
CCCACGCCGGTACAGGCGTCCGAGCAACAAGGAGCGGCCATTGCCGCCTGAGGTCGCCCCCGTTCGGTCCGACCTGACGGACATCCCGTCGGACCGCCCATCCGCCGAGCCCAGCGGCAGTAACCAGGCTCGCTCGCCGGGCAGCGCCCTCGATCTAACTGCCCAGCCGCCGGTTGTCCCGCAGCCGCCCGCCATGGCACCGGCACCGGCACCCGCGCCGGTGGTGGCGCATCAGGACGCCGGGGCCTCTCCGAGCCGGCGGATGCTGGGTCGGTTCTCCCGCCTGGGCTCCACCAAGCCGCCGCCGGTGGAGCTCGAACCGCTGTTTCGCACCGTCCGGTCCAACCACCCCCGCACCGATGTGCGGCTGCTGCAACGTGCGTACGAGACGGCCGCGGACCATCACACCGGCCAGAAGCGGCGCAGTGGTGAGGACTACATCACCCACCCGCTCGAGGTGACGAATATCCTCGCCGGCCTCGGCATGGACGTCACCACCCTGGCCGCGGCGCTGCTGCACGATACGGTCGAGGACACGCCGTACACAATCGATCGGCTGCGCACCGACTTCGGCGATGACATCGCGCACCTGGTCGACGGCGTCACCAAGCTGGACAAGGTCAAGTTCGGCGACGCCGCCGAGGCCGAGACCATCCGCAAGATGGTGATCGCGATGGCCCGCGACCGGCGGGTGCTGTTGATCAAGCTGGCCGACCGGTTGCACAACATGCGCACACTGCGCTTCCTGCCGGAGGAGAAGCAGGAACGCAAGGCCCGGGAGACGTTGGAGATCTACGCCCCGCTGGCCCACCGACTGGGTATGAACACGATCAAGTGGGAGCTCGAAGATTGCTCCTTCGCCACGCTTTACCCCAAGCGGTACGACGAGATCGTCCGGCTGGTCGCCGACCGGGCGCCCTCGCGCGACACCTACCTGATGACCGTGGTCGACAAGGTCGAGGCGGAGTTGCGGGCCGCCAAGATCAAGGCCACCGTGAAGGGCCGGCCGAAGCACTACTACTCGATCTACCAAAAGATGATCGTGCGCGGGCACGACTTCGCCGACATCTACGACCTGGTTGGCATCCGCGTCCTGGTCGACAGCGTCCGCGACTGCTACGCCGCGCTCGGCACCATTCATGCGATGTGGAACCCGGTCCCCGGCCGGTTCAAGGACTACATCGCCATGCCCAAGTTCAACATGTACCAGTCGCTGCACACCACGGTGATCGGACCCGGCGGCAAGCCGGTGGAGATGCAGATCCGCACCCAGGCGATGCACCGGACCGCCCAGTACGGGATTGCGGCGCACTGGAAGTACAAGGAACTCAAAGGCCAGTCGGTGGCCGGGCCGCCCGGGAGCGAGGACGCCGCCACCGAGATGGCCTGGCTGCGGCAGCTGCTGGACTGGCAGCGGGAGACCATCGACCCCGGCGAGTTCCTGGACTCGCTGCGCTTCGACCTCTACGCCGGTGAGGTCTTCGTCTTCACCCCCAAGGGCGGCGTCATCGCCCTGCCCAGCGGGGCGACGCCGGTCGACTTCGCCTACGTGGTGCACACCGAGGTCGGCCACCGTTGCATCGGCGCCCGGGTGAACGGCCGGCTGGTGCCGCTGGAGAGCCCGCTCGACAACGGCGACGTGGTCGAGATCTTCACCTCGAAGTCGCCGACGGCGGCCCCCAGCCGGGACTGGCTGCTCTTCGTCAAGAGCCCGCGGGCGCGCAACAAGATCCGCCAGTGGTTCGCCCGGGAGCGGCGCGAGGACGCGATCGACGACGGCAAGGAGGCCATCAGCCGGGCCATGCGCAAGAAGGGTCTCCCGCTGCAGCGCTTGATGAACGGCGAGGCGGTGGTCGCCCTCGCCCGCGACCTGCGCTTCAGCGACGTCAGCGCGCTCTACGCCGCGGTCGGCGAGGGGCACCTGGCCGCTCAGGCGGTGGTACATCGGCTGGTGCTGGCCATGGGCGGCCCGGAAGGTGCGGTCGAGGACCTGGCCGAGACCGCAACCCCGACCAAGGCACGGCCGCGCCCGTCGGCCGACCCCGGCGTGATGGTGAAAGGCGCCACCGACGTCTGGGTGAAGCTGGCCCGATGTTGTACGCCGGTGCCGGGTGACGCGATCATCGGTTTCGTCACCCGGGGCAACGGCGTGTCGGTGCACCGACCGGACTGTGCCAACGTGGCCGGCTTGCTGAGCCAGAGCGACCGGCTGGTGGAGGTCGAGTGGGCGCCGTCGGCGGCGTCGGTGTTCCTCGTCGCCGTCCAGGTGGAGGCGCTGGACCGCACCCGGCTGCTCTCCGACGTGACCCGGGTGCTCTCCGACGCCCACGTCAACATCATGTCGGCGTCCGTCGCCACCACCCGCGACCGCGTTGCCATCAGCCGGTTCACCTTCGAGATGGGTGACCCCAAGCATCTCGGGCACCTGCTCAAGGCGATCCGCAACGTCGACGGCGTGTACGACGCCTACCGGGTCACTTCCGGGCGGTCGGAGCACGACAAGACCGACGTCTGAAGCGCCCGAAGCCGCTGTACCGCGGGGGCATCGACGCCGTGCCCGAACGGGCTTTCGCTGGGTGCCGCTGCAGGCCACCTTCGCCCTGGCCACGATCTCCCGTAGCTTCTCGTCGTCGCGTGACGGTTACGTCGTCCTCCGCATCGCGCGGCTGATCGACGACTTTCCCGGCGCCGCTGACACCGTCGGGCTACCAGCTCCGCTCACGGCGAAGCCTGGAGGAACGCCCTGGCCAGTCGCTTCGGCGCCCGGGAGAGCCAGGCCTCGGTAATGAGCTCAGCGAGGTCCGAGGCAGCGATCCGGTCGAGGCGCACCAGGATGGCGGGGTAGCCGTCGAAATGCGGGGTGGTGAAGAAGACCCCCGGGTCATCGGCGATCAGCGCCTCCTTGACGCCGACGTCCGGTACATGGGCAGCGAAGATCGGCCCGACGGGCGCCGGCTCGCCGAGAGCGGCGAGGTCTGCTCGCCGAAGCTGCCGTTCCCAGACGAACCCGCTGTCCCTGACCCGCCAGCGCGGGACACCACGCGCCGACTGTTCGTTCGTCTCCGGCAGCGCCAAGGCGATCCGACGTACGTCGTCCCAGGTGGCCACGATCAAAAGCCTAGGTCGCCACCGGGCGCGTCCCGAGAACACCCAGGCGGTGTAGTTTGCCGGGCCGGCAGAATTAGGAGACACTTGTGTGGTGAAAACCGCAGCTCCACCCCGACCTGCACCTACCGGCGCCGACGGTCGCACGCGCGGCCGGGTGGCCCGGCTGCTGCTGGAGCGCGGGCCGTCGACGGCCGCCGGTCTCGGCCAGGCGCTCGGCCTGACTCCCGCCGCCATCCGTCGGCACCTGGATGCGCTCGTCGCCGCCGGCACGGTCGCAACCAAGGAGACGAGGACTTACGGCGGCCGGGGTCGGGGTCGGCCGGCTCGCACCTACGCCGTCACCGAAGCCGGGCGAGCGGCTTTCCCGCATGCCTACGACGACGTGGCCGTACAGGCCCTTCGCTTCCTGCGCGAGACCGGCGGCGCCGCGGCGCTGGGCCAGTTCGCCGCCGCCCGGGTTTCCGTCGTCGAGGAGCGTTACCGCGAGTCCTTGGCCGACGTACGGGCCGAGCGACGGCCGGAGGCACTGGCCGAGATGCTCTCCTCCGACGGTTACGCTGCCAGCGCCTCGGTCTGGTCGGTCGGCGAAGACCCAACTGGCGCGCAGCCGAGCGGCACCCAGCTCTGCCAGCACCACTGCCCGGTGCAGCACGTCGCCGAGGAGTTCCCGCAGCTGTGCGCAGCGGAGACAGCCTTCATCTCCCGGCTGCTCGGCACGCACGTCCAACGCCTCGCCACGATCGCGCACGGCGACGGGGTCTGCACCACGTTCGTCCCCGCGGCGACAGCCTCCCGCACCGCCCCAGCCGGAAGGACCACGTCATGACCACGACGGCCACCGAGACCCCCGCGACCGGGACCCTGCCTGCACTCACGCCGGCCACGCAGGACGAACACCTGGCCGCGCTGGGCAGCTACCGCTTCGGCTGGTCGGACTCCGACGCCGCCGGTGCCACCGCGCGCCGGGGACTCAACACCGACGTCGTCCGGAACATCTCCGACAAGAAGAGCGAGCCGGAGTGGATGCTCAAGACCCGGCTCAAGGGGCTGCGGCTGTTCGCCAAGAAGCCCATGCCCACCTGGGGGTCGGACCTGTCCGGCATCGACTTCGACAACATCAAGTACTTCGTCCGCTCCACCGAGAAGCAGGCTGAGTCCTGGGACGACCTGCCGGCCGACATCCGCAACACCTACGACCGGCTGGGCATCCCGGAGGCGGAGAGGCAGCGGCTGGTCTCCGGAGTGGCCGCGCAGTACGAGTCCGAGGTCGTCTACCACAAGATTCGCGGTGACCTCGAGGAGCAGGGCGTCATCTTCCTCGACACCGACACCGGCCTGCGTGAGCACGAGGACCTCTTCCGCGAGTACTTCGGCTCGGTGATCCCGCCCGGCGACAACAAGTTCGCGGCGCTCAACACGGCGGTGTGGTCCGGCGGTTCCTTCATCTACGTGCCGCCCGGCGTGCACGTCGAGATCCCGCTGCAGGCCTACTTCCGGATCAACACCGAGAACATGGGCCAGTTCGAGCGGACGCTGATCATCGCTGACGAGGGCTCCAGCGTGCACTACGTCGAGGGCTGCACCGCGCCGATCTACTCCAGCGACTCGCTGCATTCCGCGGTCGTGGAGATCATCGTGAAGAAGAACGCGCACGTGCGCTACACGACGATCCAGAACTGGTCGAACAACGTCTACAACCTGGTGACCAAGCGCACCCGGGTCGAGGCCGGCGGCCGGATGGAGTGGGTCGACGGCAACATCGGCTCCAAGGTCACCATGAAGTACCCGGCCTGCTGGCTGGTCGGTGACCACGCGTACGGCGAGACGCTGTCCATCGCCTTCGCCGGTGCCGGTCAGCACCAGGACGCCGGCGCCAAGATGGTGCACGCGGCGCCGAACACCTCCAGCCAGATCATCTCCAAGTCCGTCGCCCGCGGCGGTGGCCGGACGTCGTACCGGGGTCTGGTGCAGATCCAGGAGGGCGCGCACAACGCCAAGTCCACGGTGAAGTGCGACGCGCTGCTGGTGGACACGATCAGCCGGTCGGACACCTACCCCTACGTCGACGTCCGCGAGGACGACGTCTCGATGGGGCACGAGGCGACCGTGTCCAAGATCGGCGAGGACCAGCTGTTCTACCTGATGTCGCGGGGCATGTCCGAGGACGAGGCGATGGCGATGATCGTCCGCGGCTTCGTGGAGCCGATCGCGCGTGAGCTGCCGATGGAGTACGCCCTGGAGCTCAACCGCCTGATCGAGCTCCAGATGGAAGGCGCGGTCGGCTGAGCGTGTCGGAACCAGTCCTCACCACGCCAGCGCGGACCAGCGGTACGGCGGCCGCCGTCTCCGTCCACGAACCCGGCGCCACCGACCAGCTGGCCGGACCGGGCACCGGCCGGGCCGCACCGCCGGACGCCCGGACGGCGCGCACCGCCTCCTACGACCCGGCCGACTTCCCGCTGCCCGGCGGCCGGGAAGAGGAGTGGCGGTTCACCCCGCTCGGCCCGCTGCGGCCGCTGCTCGCCGGCGCGCCGGCCGAGGGCAAGGTCGTGGTCGAGGTTGACCCCGCGCCCGAGGTCACTGTGGCGGCCATCGACCGCGGCGACCCACGGCTGGGCTCGGTGCTGACCCCGGCCGATCGGCTCTCCGCGGTGGCCTTCGCCAGCTTCGACGGCGGCACCATGCTGAGCATCCCGCCGGGGGCGGTGGCCTCCCGACCGAGCTGGGTCACCGTGCGGGGCGAGGGCGGTACGGCGTACGGCCATCTCGTCGTCGACGTCGGCGCGCAGGCCGAGGCGGTCATCGTGCTCGACCATGTCGGGTCGGCGACCTTCGGCGCCAACGCCGAATTCCGGATCGGCGACGGGGCGTCGCTGACGGTGGTCTCCTTGCAGGACTGGGAGGCCGATGCCGTGCACGGTGGCGCGCATGCGGCCCTGGTCGGCCGGGACGCGCGCTTCCGCTCGGCCGTCGTCACCCTCGGCGGTCACCTGGTCCGACTGACCCCGACGGTGCGGTTCGCCGGTCCGGGCGGCGACGCCGAGCTGCTCGGGCTGTACTTCGCCGACGCCGGTCAGTACCTCGAGCACCGGCTGTTCGTCGACCACGGCCCGGCGCACTGCCGCAGCCGGGTCACCTACAAGGGCGCGTTACAGGGCCACGACGCGCACACCGTCTGGGTCGGCGACGTGCTCATCGGGGCCGACGCGAACGGCACCGACACCTACGAGCTGAACCGCAACCTGCTGCTCACCGACGGCGCGCGGGCCGACTCGGTGCCCAACCTGGAGATCGAGACCGGGGAGATCACCGGGGCCGGGCACGCCAGCGCCACCGGCCGGTTCGATGACGAGCAGCTCTTCTACCTGCAGGCCCGTGGCATTCCCCCCGACCTGGCTCGGCGGCTGGTCGTCCGCGGCTTCTTCGCCGACGTTATCAACCGGATCGGAGTGCCGGAGCTGACCGACCGGCTGGTCGGGGCGATCGACGCCGAGCTGGAGCGGGTGGGGCGGTGAGTGGCCTCAACATGGGTGACCTCAACCTGAGTGACCACATGAATGATTATGTCCGCGCCTGCGCGCTGGCCGACGTACCGGAGGTGGGCGCCATCTCCGTCGAGATCGGCGACACCCCGGTCGCCATCGTCCGTAGCAACGGGCAGGTCTACGCCATCTACGACGTCTGCTCGCACGCCGACGTCCCGCTGTCCGAGGGCGACATCGAGGACACCACCATCGAGTGCTGGCTGCACGGCTCGCGCTTCGACCTCACTACCGGCAATCCCATCGGGTTGCCCGCCTTCCGGCCGGTACCCGTCTACCCCACGAAGATCGACGGCGACGACGTGTTCGTGTCGATCAACCAGGAGTCCTAGCAGTCATGGCCACACTCGAGATTTCCGATCTGCACGTCAGCGTCGCGGACTCACCGATCCTGCGCGGCGTCAACCTGACGGTGAAGCAGGGCGAGACACACGCGATCATGGGGCCGAACGGCTCCGGCAAGTCCACGCTGGCCTACTCCATCGCCGGCCACCCCAAGTACACGGTGACCTCGGGCGGCGTCACGCTCGACGGCGAGGACGTGCTGGCGATGTCGGTCGACGAGCGCGCCCGCGCCGGGCTGTTCCTCGCCATGCAGTACCCGGTCGAGATCCCCGGCGTCTCGGTCTCCAACTTCCTGCGGACGGCGGCCACCGCGGTCCGCGGCGAGGCGCCGAAGCTGCGGCTGTGGGTGAAGGAGGTCAAGGCGGCGATGGCGGCGCTGGACATGGACCCGACCTTTGCCGACCGCAATGTCAACGAAGGCTTCTCCGGCGGGGAGAAGAAGCGGCACGAAATCCTGCAGCTGGAGCTGCTCCGGCCCAAGATCGCAATCTTGGACGAGACCGACTCCGGGTTGGACGTCGACGCGCTGCGGGTCGTCTCCGCCGGGGTCAACCGGGTGCACGCCGCCGGCACCACCGGCACGCTGCTGATCACGCACTACACCCGGATCCTGCGCTACATCACCCCCGACCACGTGCACGTCTTCATCAAGGGCCGGATCGTCGACGAGGGCGGCCCCGAGCTCGCCGACCGACTCGAGGTCGGGGGCTACGAGCGGTACGGCGACGGTGGCGTCGAAGTGCCCACCGCCGCGCCCGAGCGCAAGCCGTTGCCCGGCACCCCCGGTGGGGCGTTCGCACCGATGCCCAACGTCGGCACGCTGGCCAGCGGTCAGGGGCCGGGGCTGTGACGGTCACCGCGACGCCGGCCACTGGGTCGGCCACTGGGTCGACCACGGCGTCGGCCGTTGCCACGGCGGCGCCGGTTGGCACGTCGTACGACGTGGACCGAATCCGGGCCGACTTCCCGATTCTGTCCCGGCGCGTGCACGACGATCGGCCGCTGGTCTACCTGGACAGCGCGGCCACCTCGCAGAAGCCGCGGTCCGTGCTGGCCGCGATGACCGACTACTACGAGCGGCACAACGCCGCGGCGCACCGAGGCGTGCACGTCCTCGCCGAGGAGGCCACCGACATCTACGAGGGCGCCCGGGACAAGGTGGCCGCGTTCATCCACGCACCGGATGGCCGCGAGGTCGTGTTCACCAAGAACGCTACTGAGTCGATCAACCTGGTGGCCTACGCGCTGGGCAACGCCGACCGGCTGGGCAGCCGAGGTCGACTCGGTCCCGGGGACGAGATCCTGGTCACGCAGATGGAGCACCACTCCAACCTGGTGCCCTGGCAGCTGCTCGCCCAGCGCACCGGCGCGACCCTGCGCTGGATCCCGGTCAGCCTGGAAGGTCGGCTGGAGCTGGACGACCTCGACAGCCTGCTCACCGATCGGACCCGGATCGTCGCCTTCGTCCACCAGTCCAACATCCTGGGCACGGTCAACCCCGTCGACGTGATCGTGCGCCGGGCCCGCGCGGTGGGGGCGCTGGTGCTACTGGACTCCTGCCAGTCGGTGCCGCACCTGCCGATCGACGTGCAGGCGCTCGGCGTGGATTTTCTGGTGTTCTCCGGCCACAAGATGTGCGGTCCGACCGGCATCGGGGTGCTCTGGGGCCGGTTTGGCCTGCTGGCCGAGCTGCCGCCGTTCCTCGCCGGCGGCTCCATGATCGAAGAAGTGACGATGGCCGGCTCCACCTACGCCGAGCCGCCGCAGCGGTTCGAGGCCGGCGTCCCGATGATCGCCGAGGCCGCCGGGCTGGGGGCCGCGGTGGACTACCTGACCGGCATCGGGCTAGACGCGGTGGCCGAACACGAGCACCGGCTCACCGGTTACGCGCTGGAGCGGCTGGCCGCCGTCGAGCGGCTGCGCATCATCGGCCCGGCCACCACCGAAGCGCGCGGCGGCGCCATTTCCTTCGTGATCGACGGCATCCACCCGCACGATGTCGGCCAGCTGCTGGACGAGACCGGGGTGGCGGTCCGGGTCGGGCACCACTGCGTGCGGCCGGTGTGCCAGCTCTTCGGCGTACCGGCGACCACTCGGGCCTCGTTCTACCTCTACACGACGTACGGCGAGATCGACGCGCTGTTGGACGGGATCGAGCGGGCGAAGAGGGTTTTCGGCTGATGCAGACCGACTCGATGTACCAGGAGATCATCCTGGACCACTACCGCCATCCCCACCACCAGGGACTGCGCAAGCCGTACGACGCCGAGGTGCATCACGTGAACCCGACCTGCGGGGACGAGCTGACGCTGCGGGTCCGGCTGGACGGCACCGGGGCGGATGCGCGGGTCGCCGACGTCTCCTACGCCGGGGAGGGCTGCTCGATCAGCCAGGCCAGCACCTCGGTGATGACCGACCTGGTGACCGGGCGCACGCTGGCCGAGGCGCTGCAGGTCGCCGACGCCTTCGGCGCGCTGATGCAGTCGCGCGGGACGCTCGAGCCGGACGAGGACGTGCTGGAGGACGCCATCGCGTTCGCCGGGGTGTCCCGCTATCCGGCCCGGGTGAAGTGCGCGCTGCTGGGCTGGATGGCCTGGAAGGACGCGGCCACCCGCGCTGTTGACGTCCATGCCGGCCCGCCGCC
>JADGOU010000089.1 GCA_017882835.1 Frankiaceae bacterium
CAGCCTGGCCACCGCCAAGCAGCAGCGGCGCTGGCTGCCCGGCGTGGTCACCGGCGACACCATCCTGGCCATCGCCATGACCGAGCCCGGCACCGGCAGCGACCTCAGCGCGATCAGCACGAAAGCGGTCCGCGACGGCGAGCACTTCGTGGTCAACGGGGCCAAGACATTTGTCTCCAACGGCCAGAACGCCGACCTCGTCGTCACCGCCGTTCGCACCGGCCCGGACCCGCACCGCGGACTATCCCTGCTTGTCGTCGAGCGGGACACCCCGGGCTTTCACCGCGGCCGCAACCTCGACAAGATCGGCCTGCACGCACAGGACACCAGCGAGCTCGCCTTCACCGACGCCCGAGTGCCGGTGGCCAACCTGCTCGGCGCCGAGGGGACCGGCTTCTACGCGCTGGTCCGCAACCTGGCGCAGGAGCGGTTGTCGCTCGCCGTCGGGGCCGTCGCCGCCGCCGACAGTGTGTTCGCGCAGACCCTGGACTACGTGCGCACCCGGACTGCCTTCGGCCAGCCGATCGGGTCCTTCCAGCACAACCGCTTCACCCTCGCCGAGCTGGCCACCGAGCTCGACATCGCGTGCACCTTCGTCGAGGACTGCCTGCGCGAACACCTCAGCCGCCAGCTCACCCCCGCCCGGGCGGCGAAGGTGAAGTGGTGGACCAGCGAGCTCCTGGTCCGGGTGGCCGACCGCTGCCTGCAGTTGCACGGGGGCTATGGCTACATGCGCGAGTACGCCGTGTCCCGCGCGTTCGTCGACGCCCGCATCCAGACCATCTACGGCGGCACCACCGAGATCATGAAAGAGATCATCGGCAAGGACCTCGGCCTGTGAGCCCGCGTGCATGCTCCTCAGGAGGTGGCGGCGCCAAAGCGGGACTCGACCGCCTGGCGGTAGAGCCGCCCGGCTCGGTACGACGAGCGAACGAGCGGCCCGCTCAGTACGCCGAGGAAGCCCAGCTCCTCGGCCTCCTCGGCCAGCTCGGCGAACTCCACCGGCGGCACCCAGCGCACCACCGGGTGGTGGCGGGCGGAAGGCCGCAGGTACTGGGTGATGGTCAGCAGGTCACAGCCGGCTTCGTGCAGGTCCGCCATCGCCTGGGAGACCTCGGCCCGCCCCTCGCCCATGCCCAGGATGAGGTTGGACTTGGTCACCAGGCCGGCTGCCCGGGCCGCCCGGAGCACGTCCAGCGACCGGTTGTATCGGAACGCCGGCCGCACCCGACGGAAGATCCGCGGGACCGTCTCGACGTTGTGCGCCAGTACCTCCGGCCGGGCGTCGAAGACCTCCGCCAGCCGCGTCGGCTGGCCGTCGAAGTCCGGGATGAGCACCTCGACGCCGGTGCCCGGGTTCAGCGCATGGATGGCCCGGACGGTCTCGGCGTACAGCCAGGCGCCACCGTCGGGCAGGTCGTCGCGGGCGACCCCGGTCACGGTGGCGTAGCGCAGCCCCATTGCCTGCACGCTCTCGGCCACCCGCCGCGGCTCGTCGCGATCGAGCGGCTGCGGCCGGCCGGTGTCGATCTGGCAGAAGTCGCAGCGCCGGGTGCAGGCGTCACCGCCGACGAGGAAGGTGGCCTCGCGGTCCTCCCAGCACTCGTAGATGTTGGGGCAGCCGGCCTCCTCGCACACCGTGTGCAGTCCCTCGCGGCGTACCAGGGACTTCAGCTCGGTGAACTCCGGCCCCATCCGCGCCCGGGTGCGAATCCACTCCGGCTTCTTCTCGATCGGGGTGGCGGAGTTGCGCGCCTCCAGGCGCAGCAACCGGCGGCCGTCGGGCGCCGGGCTAGGCATGCGCCGGCTCCGCGCGCCAAGCGGTCGCAAGCACGTCGGCTGCGAGTACGTCGGCAAGGTGGCGTTCCACGACCGGCATCACGTCGCCGACCCCGATTCGCCGCCCGGTCAGCGCGGTCAGCGAGGTCACCGCTGCATCTCGAATCCCGCACGGCACGATCCGGTCGTACGCCGACAGATCGGGGTCGGCGTTGAGCGCAAAACCGTGCATCGCGACGCCGCGGCCAACCCGGACGCCGATCGCGGCCACCTTGCGGTCGGGGGCGCCAGCCGCGCACACCCAGACCCCGGTGCGGCCGTCCACGCGCCGCGCCGATACGCCGTAGTCGGCGCAGACCCGGATCAGCGCCTCTTCCAGCCGGCGGACGTAGGCCACCACGTCGACGATCCCGGCCCGGTCGCCGGCGGCCAGCGGGGGCAGTCGCACGATCGGGTAGCCGGTGAGCTGGCCTGGCCCGTGCCACGTGATCTTCCCGCCGCGGTCCACGTCGATCACCGGCGTACCATCGAGGGGCCGCTCCCAGGGATCCGTCCGCCGGCCGGCGGTGAAAACCGGTGCATGCTCCAGCAGCAGGCAGGTGTCGGGGATCTCGTCCGCGACCCGCTGGGCGTGCAGCCGCCGCTGCCAGTCCCACGCCTCGGCGTACGCCACCAAACCAGGACGAAGGAAGACCAGGTCGGGCACGCGGTCAGCGTACGTGCTCCGCGTCCCGCCGGCCGGCTTGCGCTGGCCGGTACTGATGGGCGCCCCTACCCTGCGGCAGGGGAAGGTCGGCCCCGTCCCGACCTCAGCGGACGCCCGAGGAGAAGGAGCCCCCGTTCCCATGCGCCTGATCACTCTTCCGGCCGGCCGTCGCGGCAAGTGGGCGGTTGTTGTGTTCTGGCTGCTGCTGGTGGGGGCCGTCAGTCCATTCGCGGCAAAACTGACCTCAGTGCAGAAGAACGACGCGTCGAGCTACCTGCCGGGCAAGGCAGAGTCCACCCGGGCGCTGGAGCTGCAGCGACAGCTGCCCAGCGGCCGCACCCTGCCGGTGATCATCGTCTACGCCCGCGACGCCGGCATTACCCCAGCGGATGCGGGCCAGGCGGCAGCCGACCGGTCGAAGATCGACGCCGCCCGGCTGGTCGCCGAGCCGCTGCCTCCTGTCGTACCGGCCCAGGACGGCCGCGCGCTGCTGCTTGCGGTTCCGTTGCCCGGCGGCGGCGACGCCATCGCCCTCGGCAAGCAGGTGGAGGACATCCGGGCCACCGTCGGCGCGGGCGGGGACGGGCTGGTGGTCAAGGTCACCGGTCCAGGCGGCTTTCTCGTCGACTCGGTGAAGGCGTTCGAGGGCATCGACACCACCCTGCTGTTCGCCACCGTCGGCGTCGTCGCGCTGCTGCTCCTGCTCACCTACCGCAGCCCGGTGCTGTGGCTGATCCCGCTGATCGGGGTGGGCATGGCGGACCAGCTGGCCCAGGGCGCGGTCTACGGGTTGGCGCGGCACGCCGGTCTGGTGGTCAGCGGACAGAGCGCCGGCATTCTGACGGTGCTTGTCTTCGGCGCCGGGACCGACTACGCGCTGCTGTTGATCGCGCGCTACCGCGAGGAGCTGCGCCGGCACGAGGACAAGCACGAGGCGATGGCCTTCGCCCTGCGCCGGGCCGCCCCGGCACTGCTGGCGTCTGCGGCCACCGTCATCATCGGGCTGCTCTGCCTGCTGGTCGCCGCCCTGAACTCCGATCGCGGCCTGGGACCGGTGGGCGCCATCGGGGTGGCCTGCTCGCTGGCGGCGATGCTTACACTGCTGCCGGCGCTACTTGTCATCTTCGGCCGCCGGCTGTTCTGGCCGTTCATCCCGCGCTTCGGCACCCACGTCGCCGAAGGCGCCGGGGTCTGGGCGCGGGTGGGCCAGCTGATCGCCCGGCGACCGCGGGTCACCTGGGTTGCGACCAGCCTGGTGCTCGGCGTGCTGGCGCTTGGGCTGTTCGACCTCAAGCTCGGGCTGTCCCAGACGGAGGCCTTCCAGCAGCCCAACGACTCCGTCCAGGGTCAGCAGCTGCTCGAACGCAGCTTCCCCGCGGGCACGGGGGCCCCGGCCACCGTGATCGCGCAGGCGTCTGCCATCGACGACGTCCGGGCAGCCGCCGCGGCCACGCCCGGCGTGGTCAGCGTGTCCCCGCCGCTGGTGGCCGGCAACCTGGCGCAGGTTGACGCGACCCTGGAAGGGGCGCCGGACAGCAAGGCCGCGTACGGCGCGATCGACCGGCTGCGGGCCGCCGTGCACGCCGTCCCCGGGGCCGATGCCGTCGTCGGCGGGTCCACTGCGACGAACCTGGACGTCTCCCGAGCCGCGACCCGGGACCGGCAGGTCATCATCCCGCTGGTGCTGCTGGTCGTGCTGGTCATCCTCGGCGTCCTGCTCCGCGCGGTGGTCGCGCCGCTGGTGCTGATTGCGACGGTGATCCTGTCCTACCTGGCGGCGCTCGGGGCCAGCGCGGTGATCTTCGATGTGGTGTTCGGTTTCGCCGGCTCGGACACCTCGTTCCCGCTGTTCGCCTTCATCTTCCTGGTGGCCCTGGGCATCGACTACAACATCTTCCTGATGAGCCGGGTGCGGGAGGAAGCCGCGGTGGTCGGTACCCGGCGCGGGATGCTCCGCGGGCTGGCGGTCACTGGTGGGGTGATCACCTCGGCCGGCATCGTGCTCGCCGGAACGTTCTCCGTGCTCGGCGTACTGCCCCTGGTGGCCTTGGCGGAAGTCGGCTTCGTCGTCGCCTTCGGCGTGCTGCTCGACACGCTGGTGGTGCGCTCGGTGCTCGTTCCGGCCCTCACCTTGGACATCGGGTCGCGGGTCTGGTGGCCGAGCGCGCTGGCGCGGGTGCCGGACCGTGACGTCGACACAGTCGTGGCGCCGCGGGACCTGGAGCCGGCCGGGGACAGCCACGCCTGACCTGTGGACAACTCGCCAGGCTGATCGGCGGCGCTGCCTAGCCTCATATCCGGGCAACCGGAGGAGGTCGCGGTGGGGGCGGTGTGGACGCTGACCGGGTACGGCGTGGAGCGGCTGCTCGGCTTCGGCGCTACCGGTGAGGTGTGGCGGGCGCACGAGCTGGCCAGCGGTGACGTGGTGGCGCTCAAGCGGCTCCGCCCGGGTGCGGCCGGGGCGCGCGACCTGCCCGCGCAGGAGCGGTTAGGCCGGGAGGCGGCGCTGTTGGCCGCCGTCCGGCATCCGCACGTGCTGCCGTTACGCAGCGTCGTCCCTGTCGACGACGGCATCGTGCTGGTCCTCGACTACGCCGCCGGCGGCAGTCTGGATCGGCTGCTCCGGGCGCGCGGCCGGGTGACTGCCGGCGAGGTGGTGACGACGGCCGGACCGCTGGCCGCCGCGTTAGCTGTGGCCCACGGCGAAGGCCTGGTGCACGGTGACGTCTCCCCAGCGAACGTCCTCTACACCGCCGATGGCCGCCCCCTGTTGGCCGACCTCGGGGTGGCCCGGCTGGTCGGCGAGTCTGGGCGGGCGGTCGACGGCACTCCCGGGTTCGTCGATCCGGTGGTGGTTGCCGGGGCCGAGCCGACAACGGCCAGCGACGTCTACGGCTTGGCCGCGGTGTGCTACCGGGCGCTGGCGGGGGAGGTGGTGGCCGAGACCCGGTCGACGGGTAGGTCGCGCCGGGCTCGGCGGACCGCCCTGCGGGAGCTGGCCCCGAACGCGCCGGCCGAGCTGGTTGAGATCGTGGAGGCTGGGCTCGCGCCGACGCCCCGGGCGCGCCCGGATGCGGCCGCGTTCGGCGCCCGGTTGACGTCCGCGTGCTCCGCGACGCCGGTACGGCTCTCGGTGGCGCCGCCGTCGGGTGCGGTTGGACGGTCACCGGCCGGGGCCGACCCGGCGGGGGCCGACCCGGCGGGGGCCGACCCGGCGGGGGCCGACCCGGCGGGGGACGACCCGGCGGGGGACGACCCGGCGGGGGACAAAGACCTCTCCACGCACGCCATCCGCCCGGCTGCCCCGCCGCCCGAGCCCGCGTCGGCAAGTGCGCCGAGCCACTCCCCACCCAGCGTTCGCCAGCTCGTCCTGGGCGGCACCGCGGCCTTTGTTCTCGCCGCTGCCATGCTTGCCGGCTGGTGGTGGGGCAGCGCACCCGGTGTACCCGCCGGCCGCTTGCTTGCGCAGCCGAGATCCACTGCGGCACCCTCGTCTCCCGCGGCTGTCCCGGCGCCGGCCCCTGCGCCGGCCCCTGCGCCGGCCCCTGCGCCGGCTCCGCCCCCCGCGGCTGCGGATCCGCCAACGACCACCGACCCCGCGTCGTGGCGTGCCGTGCTGGCCGGCCTGGACGGCCGTCGCGCGGTCGCCTTCGCCGAGAGCAATCCGGCCGTGCTGGCCGAGGTCTACGTCGAGGGCTCCCCGCCGTACGCCGCGGACGTCGCCAGCCTGCGCAGCCTCGTCGACGCCGGCAACCGCGCCCGCCCGGTCCGGCACGAGCTGCAGGAGGTGCGGCTGATTACCCGGACCGCTGCGGGGGTGACCGTCGAGGTCACCGACGAGATGCCGGCGTACGACGTGGTGAACTCCGCTGGGGCGGTGGTCGGCTCCGATCCCGGCCGCGGCCCGAAGTCCTGGCAGGTCGAGCTCGTGCTGGCGGGGGATGGGTGGCGCATCAGCAGCCTGCGCGGGGCTTGATCTGCTGGGGTTCCGCGCAGTCGCGTGACCGAGCCCGTAACCGACACCACGGCTGGCGCCAGCCCGACTGGTGCTATCGCCGACCGCGGTGCCGACGGTTGCAGTCGATGAACTCGGACTCGCTGGTGAAGACCTGCAGAAAAACGGGTGCCGCCGTGAACGACAGCGGACTGACCGGCCCGGTAAGCATGAAGGGGTAGACCTTCTCGGTCATCGCGCGGGGGTCGGTGAAGGACTGGTAGAGCTGCAATCCCGCGCCATGGCCTACTTCGTCCGCGAGGCGGGCGAGGTCGCTGCCGGTGGTCAGTCCGTAGCCAAAGGCCCGGATCGAGAGCTGGGCGTAAATCCCCGGATGCAGCGCATTGATCTCCTGAGTGATGAAAGTCCAGCCAAGCCCGGTCTTGCGGGTTTCGCGCACGTGGTCGACCAGACGTGCCGCCAGCTGGGCGGCCTGTTGGCTGTCGCTGTGGGCGTTAGCGAAGCGCGCAGCCTCGTCGAAGACGACGAGGCAGTTCAGCAGCCGCCCCGACCCGGCGTAGGCCCGCTCGGCGGCGTCGCGCAGTTCTCGGACGATCTTGCGGAGCAGGCGTGCCTTGACGTCCGCAGAGTCCAACCAACGGTTGCCGGACCGGGAAGAGAGGTCGACGATGACGTAGGGGCGAACGGCGATGCCGCGGTCCAACGTGGCCTCGATCAGCTGTGCGAGCGCCTTGCGCGGTTTGCCGCCGGCGGTCGTGGGGCTGAACAGGGCTTGGACCGGCGCCCACTCTCGTAGCAGCTCAGCGAAATCTCCCGGCTGAGCCAGTGCCCGGTCAATTGCATCCTTGACTCGGGCGCGGGGCTGAGGAGAACTGTAGATCCGCGCCATTGCGGCGTTGTCGGCGCTCAGCGCCGTGAGCAAGTCGCGCAACAACTTCTCGGCAGGCTGGTCGGTCCAGTCGTCGGGTCGGTCGCGCAGCAGTCGGGTGAGCTCTTCACCGGCAATCTCCCGGTTGAGCTCGGTCTTCATGGCCAGCCGCACGAAGAAGCGCGTTTGGTCGAGTAGCTCGCCCATCAGCCGAGCGTCCTTCGGCAGCCGCAGGTCCTCGGCAAGAGACAGCTTCTCAACGGGCCGACCGAAGCGGGCGGCAAGCGCCTGCAGGCGAACCGGGAGGTCATGCTCGGTGGTGAACTGGCCCTGCGGGTCGAACACGAACACGCTGAGCGTCTTGTGGCGTAGCTGCGCTGCGATCAGGTAACTGGCGAAAGCGGTCTTGCCGCTGCCACTGCGGCCGAAGATGCCGGTGTGGTAGGCGCCGTCGACGCCAGCGTCGGTGAACTGCCGCACGTACATCGGCAGCAGCACATCGCCGCGATACACCCGTCCCAAATAGATCACTTCGTGCGCATGCCCGGCGGTCAGGCTGCTGATCAGGTCATCGGTGACCTTGCAGACCGGGGCGCCAGTGGTCGGGCTCATTCCCAGGGTGCCGCCGGACTCCCGGGGCGGCTCGGTGAACGGTGAGCTGGGCTGGTCGGTGTCGTAGACCGCCTGCACGCGCACAATCGCGGTGCGCACGTCACCGTCAGCGGACAGATGCGGCAGCGACCCGTGCACGCGGAGCACGCCGCGCATGTTGGGGTCCTCGTGCCACCGGTTGCGGGTCTGGATCTCGCTGATCGTGCCCAGGCCGAGCAGATGCCGACCACTGGTCAACGGGTGCGACAAGAAGACGAGGTCTCCGAGCAGGCTCTGGCCGCTGGCACACTCCGTCAAGTCGACCGTCAGCTCGTTCGTCGAGCTCGGAGACCCCACGACCCCGACCGCGTCCGGCGGAACGGGCGGGCGCGTTGGCGTCTGGTCGACGAACGGCGCACCGGGCGGGTCAGGGGGGATGTCGGGGCTCACTTTCCCTCCGTTCGGTAAGAGCGCACCAAGTACTCAGCCAGCTCCGGTTGGGCGCGGGAGAGGGCCAGGTGCGCGGCCGCCTGCAGTGCGCCCAGGCCGAGGCCCACGCTCTTGGCCATGACGTCGGCGAGGTACTGGGGGTAGGGCTCTCGAACGAACGGGCCGGTGATTTGCCAGGCAAGGGTTGACAGGACGTACCGCAGCGCTTCGCGATCGTGCGCCAGCGGCGGCTTGACCTCCAGCCGGTAGCTGGGCGCGGCGTCATCGGGGCGCCAGTACACGTAGTACAGCTGTCGGTCCCGCAAGGGTTGTAGCAACGCGTCGAAACGGGCCGGCAGACCGCTCAGCTCCGCCGGCGTGCCCGGCCGCGTGGTGATGTGCAGCTCCCGCCAGGGGTCGGGCCGGACCTGCTGCGGGGTGGTGTACTCGCCGCCGCGCAGGATCAGCGACGTCACGTACTTGTCGTCACCGCTGATCGTCGTGCCGAGGGCCGCACCCAACAGGCGGGACAGGTCGTCCGAGGAGTCGTACTTCGGCATTGCCACGATCGACGGTTGCTCGACGAAACGGTGGAAGGCGCTTTCGAGGTCGACGTCGGCCGCGACCGCCACGGACAGCTCGCTGACCTGATCCGACCCTGACGTGAGGCCACTGTTGAGCCCGATCACGGGCGTCAGGTGACTGCCGTCATAGATCGCGACGTCATGCGGGGAGTCGGCTAGGACGGCCAGCTCATGCGCGACCATGCTGGCGCGGGCCAGTCGCTCGTTGTCCAAGTGATGCGGCAAGACGCGGTGAAACGACGCATACTGATTGTCGTTCCAGCCGGTGCCGCCGCCGTCGCCCAAGAAGCCCTCGACCCCAACCGCGACCGCCAGAATCAAGTCGACGGCGATGGTGCGTTCGACGGCGAAGCCCCCGTCGACGGCACAGATGCTGCCGGCGCGGCCACGCTCGTGCTCGTTTATCAAACCCGTCCGCTCGGCGGCCCGGCGCAGATCATCGCGGGCCGCGAGCGCCGGACCCAGCAACTCGCGCACCTGCCGCACCACGGTTGGCGTCTGCGCGAGTAGCTCGGCCAGCAGGTCTTCGGGGAGTCGGGCGTAGTCGACTGCGCCGTCGATGCCGTGGCCGATGGCCGCACTGACCGGCGCCAGCAGCCGGTTGTTGGCGAATTGGAATCTCTGCTGGCGCAGATGCTCCAGGACGCGGTCTCGCAGCAGCTGCGCATCGTTG
>JADGOU010000090.1 GCA_017882835.1 Frankiaceae bacterium
GTGGGCGAACGCGTCGTACGGTCCTACCGTTGGCACATGTGTCGAAGCATCAAGACGTTGCGGCCCCCGTACACCGACGAGGCCTCGCCAGCTGACGTCCATGCGGCCGCATTGCAGTACGTCCGCAAGGTCGTCGGGATGCGGCAGCCATCGACGCGCAACCAGGCCGCGTTCGAGACGGCGGTGGCAGCGGTGGCGGCGACGACGCAGGATCTCCTTCGCGATGTGGTCGTCCGGCCGGCTGCCGCCACCCCTTCCCGCCCGGCGCGCCGGGATTGAGGAGTTCGTAACACAGCCGTCCCGACTGGCTTACCACATGGAAACGCGGCGCGGTAATGCTAGTCGAGCCCGATCACCTATGCCCGAAGGGCTCATCCCATGGCATCAGCCTGGGTCTTGCTGCAGACCGACGATGGCCGCGCCGACGAGGTGGCGACTTCGGTACGCCAAGTCGAAGATGTGATCTACGCCGCTGTCGTGCAGGGGGCCTACGACGTCGTCGTCGCCGTGGCCGACGACCCCGAGCGGTACGACGGTGGAGCTCGCCGGGTCGCGACCCTGGCCCAGCGGCTGGCGCCGGTACGGCGAGCGGTCGTCTGCCAGGCGGTTCGACATCCAATGGACCATTCGATAGACCACTCAATGGACCACTCAATGGACGCAGCGGATCGCCAGCCCGTCCTCGCACCTTGACCACGGCAGCGGTGGACAGGCGGTAGGGCCATCAATCGCAGTTACGCCCGGGCGGACGCCGGAACGCGCGGCGGTGAATCGTCCCGGGATGCATCGTCCCGGGATGCACTGAGCGTTGCCGTCGCCGACGACCCGGGTGAGGCCACCAACCTGGGCGCAGAGGAGGAGTTCCACGTCGTCGACCTGGCGACCCGGGAGCTGGTGGCCCGGGGTCCACACCTGCTGCACCAGCTGCCGGCCGAGGAGTTCTGCGCCGAGCTGCACCGCAGCGTCGTGGAGAGCAACACCCCGGTCTGCGGCGGCCTGGCCGAGCTGCGCAGCGCGCTGGTCCGATCCCGGCAGGTGCTCGCCACCGTCGCCCAGGCCGAGGGCCTCGGGGTGGTGGCAGCGGGCACCGTCCCGCTGGTCGACCCGCTGCGGCTGGCGATCACGTCCTCGTCCCGGTACGAGCGGATGCTGGAGGACTACCAGCTGTTGGTGCGCGAGCAGCTGATCTGCGGCGCTCAGGTGCACGTCCAGCTCTCCGATCGCGACGTCGCGGTTGCGGTGGCCCAGCGGCTGTCGGTGTACTTGCCCGTGCTGTTGGCCCTGTCGGCCAGTTCGCCGTTCTGGATGGCGGAGGACAGCGGCTACGCGAGCATGCGGTCGCTGGTCTGGCAGCGGTGGCCGACGGCCGGGCTCGGGGGCGAGGTCTCCTCGGCGGCCGAGCATGACGCCCTGGTGGCCGACCTGGTGGCGTCGGGGACGATCAGTGACGCGGGGATGGTGTACTTCGACATCCGCCCGTCAGTCCGGGTGCCCACCCTGGAACTGCGGGTCACCGACTCCTGTCCCGACGTCGACACGGTCATCCTGATCGCCGGACTGTTCCGCGCCCTGGTCCGCCGGGGGCGCGACGACGTGCTTGCCGGTGTCCCGGCGATCCGGCGGCCGGCCCCGCTGCTGCGGGCGGCGATGTGGCGCGCGGCCCGTTCGGGGCTGGAGGGCGAGCTGCTCGACCTACCCCGCTCGCCCCGGCCCGTGCCGGCGGCCACCGCCGTGCGCAGCCTGCTCGACGAGATCCGGCCTTACCTCGCCGCGATCGGCGACTGGGACGAGGCCAGCACCCTGGCGGAGGGCGCGCTGGCGCGCGGCAGCTCGGCCGCCGAGCAGCGCCGGGCCTACCAGCGCCGCGGTCGCCTCGCCGACGTCGTCGACCTGCTGCTGGAACGCACCCGCGCCGGCGGAACGCCGCCGGTGGCGGTGGGCACCGCGGCGGCCGCTTCGACGCCGTACCCGCTGCGGCAGGCCTATGCCGCGGCTGGCGACGAGGTCCTCCGCTCGGCCGGGCCGGCGGCGGCGTACGACGAGGTGCTCACCGTCCTGGACCGCCTCGGCGCCGGCACGCTGCGCCACCGCGAGATCGTGCGCGACGAGGAGCAGCGCTCGCACGGGGTGACGTTCGGCGTTCCCGGTGAGGCCAGCACCCGGCTGTTCCCGGTCGACCTGCTGCCCCGGATCGTCTCGGCCGTCGACTGGTCGGCCCTGCGGGCAGGCGTGCAGCAGCGGGCCCGTGCCCTGGACGCGTTCCTGCACGATGTCTACGCCGACCGGGCGGTGGTGGCCGACGGCGTCGTGCCGGCGTGGGTCATCGAGGGAGCACCGGGACTGCGGCCCAGCGGCGTGCTGATGCACCGGCAGACAGTCCGCGCCCACGTCTGCGGCATGGACCTCGTGCGCGACGGGTCCGGTCGGTGGTTCGTGCTGGAGGACAACGTCCGGGTGCCCTCCGGCCTCGGCTACGCGGTCCAGAACCGCCGGCTGACCAGCGCCGTGATGCCCGATCTGCCTCGCCCCGGCGGCCTGCTCGACGTCGAGGCGGCGCCCGGCATGTTGCGCGATGCGCTGGTGGCCAGCGCACCGCCGGCCGCGGCTGACTCCCCGCGCGTCGTCCTGCTCAGTGAGGGAGCGACCGGGCCGGCGTGGTTCGAGCACAAGATGCTGGGCGAGGAGATGGGGGTCTCCGTCGCCGCCAGCAATGACCTGCTGGTCGAGGACGACCGGGTCTTCCTGGTCCGCCAGGGCGCGCGGCTCCGGGTCGACGTGGTGTACCTGCGCATTGACGAGGACGCCCTCGTGCACGCCTCGGGGGCGGACGGCCGACCGCTGGGGGCGCGGGTGCTGCGCGCGGTGGATGCCGGCGCGGTCACATTGGCGAACGCGCCCGGCAACGGGGTCGGCGACGACAAGGCGATCTACTCGTTCGTGCCGCGGCTGGTGGAGTACTACCTCGGCGAGCAACCGCTGCTCGCCACCGTGCCGACGTACCTGTGCGGTGTCCCGGACCAGCTGGCGATGGTGCTGGGGCGGCTGCCGGAGCTGGTCTGCAAGCCGGTCGACGGGTACGGCGGCGAAGGCGTGCTGATCGGCCCGCTGGCCTCAGCGGAGGACCTGGCGGCGACCCGGCGGCAGATCTTGGCGGCGCCGCATCGCTGGATCGCCCAGGAGACGGTGGACCTGTCCACCCACCCGTCCTTCGACGGGGAGCGCCTGGTGCCGCGCCATGTCGACCTGCGGGCGTTCGTGTTCCTTTCTGACGAACCGAGGGTGGCCCCCGCCGCGCTCACCCGAGTCGCCCCACCGGGCAGCATGGTCGTCAATTCCTCCCGCGGCGGCGGTTCCAAGGACACCTGGCTGCTCGGCCCACAATCGTCCGGCGAGCGCACTGACGACAAAGCCGACAAGGGAGGCGACTATGTGCGGCTTGGCCGGTGAGCTGCGCCTCGACGGCCGGCCGGCCGACGAGGCGGCGGTCGCCCGGATGTCGCCCTGCCTGCGACCGCGGGGACCCGACAGCGAGGGCACCTGGACCGACGGCCGACTCGCGCTGCTGCACCACCGACTGAAGATCATCGACCTGTCGGCGGCCGGCGCGCAGCCGATGATCGACGACGAGCTGGGCCTGGTGCTGGTCTTCAACGGCTGCATCTACAACCACCAGCAGCTGCGGGCCGAGCTGGCGGGTGTCGGCTACCAGTTCCGGTCCCGGTCCGACACCGAGGTGATCCTTAAGGCCTATCACCGCTGGGGGCCCCGGTGCGTGCAGCGCTTCGCCGGGATGTTCGCCTTCGCGGTCTACGAGCGCGACAGCGGCCGGTTGGTGCTCGCCCGCGACCGGCTCGGCATCAAGCCGCTGTACGTCGCCGAGCTCCCCGGTGCGTTGCGGTTCGCCTCCACCCTGCCGGCCCTGGTGGCGGCGGGCGACGTCGACACCACTGTCGACCCGGTCGCCCTGCACCACTACATGTCCTGGCACTCGGTGGTGCCGCCGCCGCGGACCATCCTGACCGGGGTCCGCAAGCTGCCGCCGGCCACCGTGCGCACCATCTCCCCGGACGGCGGCAGCCGGGACCTGTGCTACTGGAACCCGCCGTACACCCGACCGACCGGTCGGGTGCGCTCGGCGCAGGACTGGCAGGACGAGATCCTCGCGGCGTTGCGGACCGCCGTCGAGCGGCGGATGGTGGCCGACGTACCGGTTGGGGTCCTGCTCTCCGGCGGCCTGGACTCGAGCCTGATCGTCGCTCTACTGGCGGAGTCCGGGAATTCCGACCTGTCCACCTTCAGCATCGGCTTCGCCGCCGCCGGTGGGGAGCGCGGGGACGAATTCGAGTACTCCGACCTGGTGGTCGATCGCTTCGCCACCAAACACCACCAGATCTGGATCGACGACAGCCGGCTGGTGCCGGCCATCGACGCCGCGGTGGCGGCGATGAGCGAGCCCATGGTCAGCCACGACTGCGTCGCCTTCTACCTGCTGTCGGAGGAGGTCTCCCGCGAGGTCAAGGTCGTGCAGTCCGGCCAGGGGGCCGACGAGGTCTTCGCCGGCTACGACTGGTACCCGCCGCTGGCGGACGTGCCGCGCACCGAGGCGGCCTGGGCCTACTCCCGGGCCTTTGTCGACCGGTCGGCCGCGGTGATGGCCGACCTGGTCTCGCCGCGGTGGCTGGCCGACGGCGACCCGAGCGCGGGCTACCTGCGGGGACACTTCGCCGCCCCGGGGGCCGAGACGACGCTGGACGCGGCGTTGCGACTGGACTCGCGCGTCATGCTGGTGGACGACCCGGTCAAGCGGGTGGACAACATGACCATGGCGTGGGGACTGGAAGCCCGGGTGCCCTTCCTCGACCACGAGCTGGTGGAGATCGCGGCCCGCTGTCCCCCGGAGCTCAAACTGGCGGCCGGCGGCAAGGGGGTGCTGAAGGCGGCAAGTCGCGGCATCGTCCCGGATGCCGTCATCGACCGGCCGAAGGGCTACTTCCCGGTGCCCGGTGTCCGGCACTTGCACGGCCCGATGCTCGAGCGGGTGCGGGACGCACTGACTTCCGCGCCGGCGCGGGATCGCGGGCTCTTCCGCCCCGAGGCGGTCGAGGCGCTGCTGGCCGACCCGAACACCGAACGCACCACCCTGGGCAGTAACGTCACCTGGCAGCTCGGCCTGCTTGAGATGTGGTTGCAGCGGATGGGGGTGTAGTGCCCGCGGAGCAGACGAGCGCGGCGGCCGACCACCAGCACGTCGGTGACCACCAGCACGTCGAGGCCGTCCCCGAGGACGTCTACGCCAGCTGGTCGGCGGCCCCCTCCCCGCACGGGCACCACATGGCCTTTGTCTCCGACCGCGGGGGCGAGCCGGCGGTCTGGATCCAGGGGCCGGAGCCGGCGCACTGGACGCCGCTGCGCACGGCGCTTCGCCGGGTGGTGACGGTCAGCTGGTCGCCGGACGGGGCCTGGCTTGCTTGCGTCACCACCGCCGCCACGGCATCGCGGCACGAGGTGTGGCTGGTGCGTCCGGACGGCTCGGACCTGCACCTGGCCGCCGGGGCCGGCGGCGCGACGGCCGTGATCGGCGCCGGCCCATGGCACGGCTGGTCGGCCGACGGTCGACTGCTGGTCACCGAGGCCGACGGCTCGTCGTACGACGGGTTCTCGACCGCCCTGCTGGTCACCCCGCTGACGGGTGCGCGCCAGACCCTGGCTGCCGGACCGCTGTTCACCCTGCTCGACATCAGCCGCGACGGCCGCTGGGTGCTGCTGCGCCGTGGCCCGCGCGGCGTCCGGTCGCTGGTGGTGGTGGACGTGGACACCGGCGTCGAGACAGCAGTGAGCGCCGGCACCGGCCCCGGCTGCACGGACAAGGGCTGCCTGTCCGCGGACGGGGCCGTGGTTTACGCCCGCACGGACGTGGGCCGCGAGCTGGCCGCCCTGGTCGCCGTCCGGGTCGAGGGCACGGCGCCGCCCACCTTGCTGGCCGAGCGCGACCAAGCCGAGCTCCAAGACGTCGTCCTCGCCGCCGACGGCCGGCGGGCCATCCTGGCGTGGAACGTGCTCGGTGGCCGCAGCGCGTTGAGCCTGCTCGACCTGACCACCGGGACCGACCGCCCGGTCGAGCCGCTCCCCCGCGACGTGGTCGACGAGTGCCGGTTCTTCCCGACCGGCTCGCGGCTGGCGCTCACCGCCGAGAGCTGGTACGACCCGCGCGGCGTCTGGTCGATCGAGCTCGCCAGCTGCGCCGCCACCCCGCTGAGCAGCACGGGTAGCCACACCCTGGCCAGCTCGCGCGGGGCCAGCACTCCGAGCGTGAACGCAGACGAGCTGACCAGTCCGGAGCTGCGCCGGCTGCGCTCGGTCGATGGGCTCGAGCTGACCGGCTGGCTGTACCGCCCGCAGGGACCAGGGCCGTGGCCGACCATGATTCACCTACACGGCGGGCCGGAGGCGCAGGAGCGACCGGTGTACAACTCGCTGTTCCAGTCGCTGGTCGCCGCCGGCGTCGCGGTGTTCGCCCCGAACGTCCGCGGATCGTCCGGATTCGGCCGCTCGTTGGGCAGCGCCGACGACCGGGCCGGCCGCTACGGTGCCATCGCCGACGTCGCCGCCTGCGCCGCGCACCTGGTGGACACCGGCGTAGCCGAACCGCATCGCCTCGGCTGCATGGGCCGGTCCTACGGCGGCTATCTGACCCTGGCCGCGTTGGTGACCTACCCGGAGCTGTTCGCGGTTGGAGTCGACGTCTGCGGCATGGCGGACTTCCAGACCTTCTACGCCCACACCGAGCCGTGGATCGCGGCCGCGGCGGTCAGCAAGTACGGCGATCCCCGGCGCGATGCCGCGCTGCTGCGCGATCTCTCCCCCATCCACCGGATCGACCGTCTGACCGCTCCGCTGCTGGTGGTCCACGGCGGAGCGGATACCAACGTCCCGGTGGAAGAGGCCGAGCAGGTCGTCGCCGCGCTGGCCGCGCGCGGCGTCGAGCACGAGTATCTGCTCTTTCCCGACGAGGGTCACGAGCTGTTGGCCACCCCGAACCGGGTGACGTTCGTGCAGGCAACGGTGGCCTGGGTACGCCGACACCTGCGAATCCCGGAGGTCTACGACGCCGTGCCGGTAGCCGGGTAGCCGGATAGCCGGGTAGCCCGGCCTACGATTCCCGCAGCCGGCGGAGGTGCAGGTGCGGCAGTGCGGCCAGTGCTCTATCTCGACGTCGACGGCGTCCTCAACGTGCTGCGCGAGCGCAGTCCGCACTGGGCTGACCTGACGGGCCACGATGTCGCGCTGGCGGGCCGGACCTACCGGCTCTACCTGTCCCGCACGATGGGCGAGACGCTGGCCGCGTTGCCGGTGGATATCCGCTGGGCGACAACCTGGGCCGAAGCCGCGGACCACTTCATCGCCCCCTTGGTCGGCTTGGCCGCCGGCCTGCCGGTCGCCTGCCGGCCAGTGGCCAGTGACTCGCGGTACAAGTCGGCGGCGATCCGCCGGCAGGTCGCGGCCGAGCGGCGCCCGTTCGTGTGGGTGGACGATGAGGCCATCGCCGAGGACGACTTCGCCTGGGCGGAGCGGCTCGCCGTACCGAGCTTGTTCGTCCGACCCGACCCGACCGAGGGGCTGACGCCGGAGCAGCTGACCACCATCGAGGAGTTCGTGACGTCCTTCGCCGACGGCTGAGGGGTCAGGAGCGTCCGCCAGCGCGCAGCGGGATGGGCTCCGGTGCGGCGGTGATTCGGCTGCGGATGCTGCCGAGCTGGCCAACTGCCAGCTCCACCTCATCACCGGGGCGCAGCCACGGATATCGCTGCTCGCCGTGCACAGCCGACAGCTCGAGGATGCAGCCGGTCCCCACGGTGCCGCTGCCGATGACGTCGCCGGGGAGCAGTCGGGTGCCGCGGGAGGCATAAGCCAGCAGCTGACCGAACGACCAGTACAGGTCGGCCAGGTTGCCTGCGCTGTAGGGCCGGCCGTTGACCGAGGCGGTCATCCGTAGGTCGAAAGCCGCACCCTGACGTAACGGCGCGAGCTCGTCCGAAGTGACCAGCACCGGGCCGAAGCTGGTGGCCCCATCCTTGCCCTTGACCGGCCCCAACCGCTGGCGCATCTCTCGCGCCTGCAGGTCGCGGGCGCTCCAGTCGCACAGCAGGAGATAGCCGCTGATGTGTTCCTCGGCGGTGTCCGGATGCAGATCGGCACCGCCGCGGCCGATCACCGCGGCCACCTCGAGCTCGTAGTCGAACTGCTGCGACCCCGGCGAGATGGGGATGTCGTCGTTCGGGCCGCGTACCGCCGCCGGGTTGGTGAAGTAGAAGACCGGCAGCTCGTACCAGTCCGGGTCCATCGCCTGGCCGTGCGCCTGGCGGGCCGTGCGGACATGGGCCTCAAAGGCCATGAAGTCGCGGATCGACGGCGGCAGCGGAATCGGCGCCCGCAGCCGGACCTCGGCCTGCGCGACCACCTCGGCCGGGTCGTTGACCGCCTGCTGGGCCGCCGTGGCCAGCCGCTCCCCGTCGTCGCCGAGCAGGTCGAGCAGCCGAACCGGCTCGCGCAGCCCGTGGACCAGCCCGTCGCGGACCACCCCGACGCGCTCGCTGCCGTCGGCCGGGGAGACGTAGGTAGCCCAGCGCATAGCCACTCGCTCCTCACTGGATGCCGGACGGAGTCGGGACGGCGAACACGTGTTGCTCGAAGGCGTGCGCGCCCGCAGCAGCGTCGATTCCGCGCCGAGTCGGCCGACGAGCATCATGCCCAGCGGCAACCCGGCGGACATCGCGCACGGCACGTTGATGGCTGGATGGCCGGTCACGTCGTACGGCGCCGTGTTGGCGATCATCTCCAGTCCCCGGCCAACCCGGTCCGCTGTCGTGGCGTCCGGACCAGGCAGCAGGGTTGCCTTCATCGGCAGCGTCGGCAGCACCAGCAGGTCGGCGTCGGCGAGCGCCGAGTCGTAGGCGGCGGCGAGCTCCCGGCTGAGGTTGCGCGCGCGGGAGTAGTGCCGACCGTACGCGCTGTCCGCCAGCCACTGGCCGGCCAGCACGGTCAGCTTGACCGTCTCGGACAGCTCATCGCCCCGGGCGCGGCGCCCCGCGGAAGGCGGTCAGCAAGCCGGTGGTGTAGCGGCCCTTCCAGTTGGTGCCCATCCCTTCACCGGCCACCATCAGCGCGGTGGCGCCCTCGATGGCAATCGCGTTCCACAGGTGCAGACCGTCGCGGTGCCAGGGAATCGACACCTCGCTCACCTGTGCGCCCAGTGTCTCGTAGGCCCGAGCCGCCGTGCGTACCGCTGCGTCGACGTCCGGCTCGCTCAGCCCCGGTACGTCGAACCCCTCCCGAACCAGGGCAAGGTGCAGACCACGCACGTCACCGGTCAACGCAGCCAGGTAGTCCGCCGACTCTGCCGCAGTTCCGCCCTGCCGTGGGTCTGCACCATCAGGTCCAGCGATGGCCTGGAGCAGCGGGGCTGAAGCAGCAATGGAACGGCCAGTGGCGGTTAGGGGTGGAGAACCGCCTGGTTAGCGGCTCTCCGCTGGTCAGGGGGCCTTGGCCAGGACGGTTTCGGCG
>JADGOU010000091.1 GCA_017882835.1 Frankiaceae bacterium
GGAGTCGTTGCGCGGTCCGGGCGGGTCGGCCACCCGGACCACCGGGGACATGGCGACGGCGAACGGTGTAGCCTCGAACATGTGTTCTAGTCTAGTGGGCGCCACCGACAGAAACGGGCGGCCTGTGGACACGCTTCGAAACGCGAGCCGGGACGCCGGCCAGAGGGTCTGCGGACAAGTGGGGTGAGTGACGGGACTCGAACCCGCGACACCTGGGACCACAACCCAGTGCTCTACCAGCTGAGCTACACCCACCGTGCGGCCGAAGCCGGTAGGAGTCTATCTGGACGACTGCGCGACGGGACCCCGGCTCGACTGCCTCGTCACCTTTGAGCACGGGACCCCGGCTCGACTGCCTCGTCACCTTCGAGTACGGGCTCGCTCAGTCCGCGATGACGGTGCGGGGTAGCGGAACTACGTGAGCCTCAGCATCGACCTCCTCGACCGGCGACGAGCTGCCGGCGGGCAGAAAAATCGCTGAGCGGTAGTACCGCAGCTCCTGCACGCTCTCCAGGATGTCGGCCAACGCCCGGTGACCGCCCTTCTTCTCCGGGGCGGTGTAGTAGGCCTTGGGGTACCAGCGGTGCGCCAGCTCCTTGATGCTGGAGACGTCGACCATGCGGTAGTGCAGCCACTTGTCGACGGCCGGCATATAGCGGGTCAGAAAGCCGCGGTCGGTCGCGATGGAGTTGCCGCACAGCGGGACCTTGCCTGCTTCGGGCACGTGGCGCTGGACGTAGTCGAGCACCAGTCGCTCGGCTTCGGCCAGCGGCAGCGTGGAGGCAGCCACTGCCTCGGTCAGGCCCGAGCGGGCATGCATATCACTGACGACCGGTTCCATCAGCGCCATCGATGCTGCCGGCGTGGCGATCACTAAGTCGATGCCGTCGTCGAGAAACGTCAACTCAGAATCGGTCACGATCGCGGCGACCTCGACCAGCGCGTCCTTGTCGGGATCGAGGCCGGTCATCTCGCAGTCGATCCACACCAACCGGTCCAACATGGTTGCACCCTACGGCGCCCGGCCCGTCCAACCATTCCGCCGCGCGAGGTGACGGGTACGGCGGAGCGGCAAAGCCGCGCTGAAGCGCCGTACCGGACCTTGCTTGACTGGCCAGCCCAGCACTCCACCAGGCGCTAGCCCGCGTCCGGTGGTCTACCCGTCAGTCCCAGTAGCCGGTCCTGCAGAGACGCACTTGCCGGCACGTCGACCTTCGGGCCGAAGACACCAATCTGGCGCCACTGTTCGGCGTGCGGCTCCAGCTCCTCCCACAATCCCGCCACCAGGTCGGCCGGCAACGCGGTGTCGACACCGATCACCTTGGCAATGTCATGGGCGCGCAGGCCACGGAAGGAGTTGATCTGCCACAGGTACTCCTGGGCGCGAAAGTCGCCGAATGAGCAGTGCACCGTCCGATCCGGGTCGTCCAGCGCCGCTGCCGCCACGCACGCTTTGTCGACGATCTCAGCGAAACTGCGCTTCGGGTCATCGCCCAACAAGTCGCCGTCGAACTCGTCTTGGCCGACCTCCGCCATCGACCGGCCGGCCAGCATTTCCGGCACCCAGGCGTCGTCGTACGCGTGGTAGTTGATGACCTCTCGCAGGGTCACCTTGCGATCCGACTGACGCATGGCGAACTCCGGCGGCATCTCCATGCCCCACTGGTCGTCGCGGATCTGCTGTACGACGTTGTTGAGCGCTCGGTCGGCCATGACGAACACGTCCTGCTCGGGCATGATCTCGCACGCTTCCTGCTCGATGAAATGTTCGGTGGAGCGCCGAGGGTAGCGACCACGCGGGGCACAACAGTGCGCCCGGCAGGATTCGAACCTGCGGCCTGAGGATTAGAAGTCCCCTGCTCTTTCCGCTGAGCTACGGGCGCTAGGCGCCTCGCCAGGTTACCGGCCGGCACTGTCCACAGGGCCTCGGCCAGCCCTCGGCCGCTGTCCACAAGTGTGTGCTGGCCCGGGGTCGGCATCGATGGCCGACGACAGTCTTCGAGCAGCCGGCGGGGAAGACCGCCGGAGCGGCGAACCCAGGAGGCAGCAGTGAACGACATCCAGATCACCATGATCGGCAACATGGTCACTGACCCGGTGCTGAGGACCGTCGGCGACGACATCGCCGTCACCGGCTTCCGCGTGGCCTCGACCCCGCGGCGCTTCGACCAGTCCGGATCGCAGTGGCGCGACGGGGAAACCATCTTCCTGTCCGTGACCTGCTGGCGCCGGTTGGCGCAGAACGCCGCCGCGTCGCTGCACAAGGGCGACGGCGTCATCGTGCAAGGCCGGCTGATCTCCCGCAGCTTCGACGACAAGGAGCAGCAACGGCGCTCGGTGTTGGAAGTGGAGGCGCTGTCCGTCGGGCCGGACCTCAACCGTGGTACGGCGCAGCTGGTCCGCACCGCCCGCACGGCGACCGGTACAGCGGACCCCTGGGCTGAGCCGCTGCGGGGCGGCCCGGCGTCCACGCCGGGCAGCGGGGAGTCCGTGGCCGGCAACTCGGTGGACCCGTTTAGCGCCGAACTGCGGGAGCCTGCGTCGGCGTCCGCGGCCTGAGCGGTATGCCGCCCGGCGCCCGCCGCCGGCGCCGGGCGCCAGGGCATCGGGCTGCGCCCGGAGCCGTAGGCTGGATGTATGGCCCAGTACGTCTTCTCCATGCGCAAGGTCCGCAAGGCCCACGGCGACAAGGTCGTTCTCGACGACGTCACGCTGGCCTTCCTGCCCGGCGCGAAGATCGGCGTTGTCGGCCCGAACGGCGCCGGCAAGTCCAGCGTCCTGCGGATCATGGCCGGGCTTGATCATGCGTCCAACGGCGACGCCGTGCTCAGTCCCGGCTACTCCGTGGGCATGCTCGAGCAGGAGCCCAAGCTGGACGAGACGAAAGACGTCCGCGGCAACGTGGAGGATGGCGTGGCCGCCACCCGGCAGCTACTGCACCGGTACGACGAGATCAGCGAGCGGCTGGGTTCGGCGGACGGCGACGAGATGGAACGGCTGCTGGCGGAGATGGGCAGCCTGCAGGAGAAGCTCGACCACGCCGGCGCCTGGGACTTGGACAACCAGCTCGAGATGGCGATGGATGCGCTTCGGCTTCCGCCCGGTGACGCCGACGCTGCGGTGCTCTCCGGCGGCGAGCGGCGGCGGGTCGCGCTCTGCCGGCTGCTGTTGCAGCAGCCGGACCTGCTGCTGCTGGACGAGCCGACCAACCACCTCGACGCCGAAAGCGTGGAGTGGTTAGAGAAGCATCTGGCGAAGTACCCAGGTGCCGTGCTGGCCGTTACCCACGACCGGTACTTCCTCGACAACGTCGCCGGCTGGATCCTCGAGCTCGACCGGGGCCACGCCTATCCCTATGAGGGCAACTACACGACGTACCTGGAGACCAAGGCCGCGCGCATGCGGGTCGAGGGACAGAAGGACGTCAAGCGGAAGAAGGAGCTGGAGCGCGAGCTGGAGTGGGTGCGGTCCAATCCCAAGGCGCGACAGGCCAAGAGCAAGGCGCGGCTGTCCCGTTACGAGCAGCTGGCGGCCGAAGCCGAGAAGTCCCGGGCCTTCGACAACGAAGGCGTCCAGATCCCACCGGGGCCCCGACTGGGCAGTGTGGTGATCGACGCTGATCGGCTCGCCAAGGGTTTCGGCGACCGTCAGCTGATCAAGAACCTGTCCTTCTCCCTGCCCCGCGGTGGCATCGTCGGCATCATCGGCCCGAACGGGGTTGGCAAGACCACGCTGTTCAAGATGATCGTGGGCGAGGAGCAGCCCGACGCCGGCACCCTGCGGGTGGCGGAGACCGTGACCACGTCGTACGTCGACCAGAGCCGCTCGGCGCTCGACCCAGCCAAGAACGTCTGGCAGGTGGTCTCCGACGGCCTGGACCACATCAAGGTCGGGAACCGGGAGGTGCCCTCGCGCGCCTACGTGGCGGCGTTCGGCTTCAAGGGCGCGGACCAGCAGAAGTCGGTAGGGGTGCTCTCCGGCGGTGAGCGCAACCGGATCAACCTGGCGCTGACGCTCAAGCGCGGCGGCAACGTGCTGTTGCTCGACGAGCCGACCAACGACCTCGACGTCGAGACGCTGCGCTCGCTTGAAGACGCGCTCGAGGACTTCCCGGGATGCGCGGTGGTGATCAGCCACGACCGCTGGTTCCTCGACCGGGTCGCCACCCACATCCTGGCGTGGGAGGGCGACGATGCCGACTCGGCCAAGTGGTTCTGGTTCGAAGGCAACTTCGCCGACTACGAGCGCAACAAAGTGGAGCGCCTCGGTGCCGAGGCGGCCCGCCCGCACCGGGTGACCTACCGCAAGCTAGTCCGCAGCTGAGGCGAGGCTCCGCTATGCCGTGCGGTTCGGGTCGACGGGACGGATCCACGCGGCCGTGTCGGGCGGCAGCCGATCACCGGCCAGCGGGCCACTCGCCAGCAGCACGTCGCCAACCGGCAGGGACACGGCGACGGCGCCCAGGTTGACCACACAACGCACCCGGGTCGCCCCGCCGCCGCGCTCGAAGTCCAGCAGGTCGGACGGGCCGGTGCGGTCCATCCAGCGCAGCGCACCGCCGCCGGCACCCACCCACTCGCGCCGCAGCCGCAACGCCGCCCGGTAGAGCGCGAGCATCGAGTCACCTCGGGCGGACTCGGCTGCCACCGTGCAGTCGGCCCAGCCGGCCGGCGCCGGCAACCAGGTCTGGGCCGTCGTCGAGAAGCCGTACGGCGGTGCGTCCCCGGACCATGGCACTGGCACCCGGCAGCCGTCCCGGCCGATCTCGGTATGGCCGGTGCGTTCCCACACCGGGTCCTGCCGCGCTGCCGGTGCCACCTCGACCTGCGGCAGCCCCAGCTCCTCGCCTTGGTAGAGGTAGGCCGACCCGGGCAGCGCCAGCATCAGCAGCAGCGCCGCGCGCGCCCGGCGCTGTCCCGCCGCGCCGTCGCCGTACCGGGTCACGTGCCGGACCACGTCGTGGTTGGACAACACCCAGGTGGTGGTCGCCCCGACCAGCGCCGTTGCCGCCAGCGAGGCGTCGATCACTTGGCGCATGTCGGCGGCGGCCCATGGAGCGCCGAGAAACAGGAAGTTGAACGCCTGCTGCAACTCGTCCGGCCGGACATACGCCGCCAGCCGCTCGGCGTTCATCACCCACGCCTCACCGACGGCCATCCGGTCCCCGGGGTAGGAGTCGAGCACCTGGCGCCAGCGGCGGAAGACCTCGTGCACCTCCGGCTGGTCCCAGGCGTGCACGGTCTCGGTGCCGTCGTGGTCGGGCCCCGGGTGTCGCACCCCGGGGTTGTCCGGCAACATCGCGTCCTTGATCAGGCCGTGGGCAACGTCGATCCGGAAGCCGTCCACCCCGCGGTCCAGCCAGAACCGCAGGATCGACTCGAACTCGTCCCCTACCTCGGGGTTGCGCCAGTTCAGGTCGGGCTGCTCGGGGGTGAACAGGTGTAGGTACCACTGGCCGGGGCGCCCGTCCGCTGCCGGCACTCGGGTCCACGCCGGGCCGCCGAACACCGATGCCCAGTTGTTCGGCGGCTCGTCGCCACCGGGTCCGTGGCCGTCCCGGAACAGGTAGCGCGCCCGCTCCCGACTCCCGGGCGCGGCGCTCAGGGCGTCAACGAACCACGGGTGCCGGTACGACGTGTGGTTCGGCACGATGTCGACGGTCACCCGCAGGCCGAGTCTGTGCGCATCGGCGAGCAGGGCGTCGAACGCGGCCAGCCCGCCGTACGTCGGGTCGACGTCGCGGTAGTCCGCCACGTCATAACCGGCGTCCGTCAATGGCGAGGGGTAGAACGGCGTGATCCACAGTGCATCCACGCCCAGGTCGGCCAGGTAGCGCAGCCGGGATCGGATGCCGGGCAGGTCGCCCACGCCGTCGCCGTCGCTGTCGGCGAAGCTACGGAGGTAGACCTCGTAGAAGACGGCGTCCCGCCACCACGGTGCGGACACCCGCTCCGTCATGTCCTCACGCCGGCTGGTTGACCAGCGAGAAGGCGGCGCCCTCCAGGTAGGACCACAGCTTCTGCTCGGCCGCCGGCGGCAGCGCCAGACTGTCTAGAGCGGCGCGCATGTGCCGCAGCCAGGCGTCCCGCTGCGCCGGCCCGATGGCAAAGCCAGCATGCCGCATCCGCAGCCGAGGATGTCCCCGCAGTTGGCTGTAGGTGCGCGGGCCGCCCCAGTACTGAACCAGGAACATCCGCAGCCGCTCCTGCGCCCCGGACAGGTCCGGCTCCGGGTAGAGCGGTCGCAGTTCGGGATCGGTAGCCACCCCGGCGTAGAACCGGGCGACCAGAAACCGAAACGTCTCCGCGCCGCCGACGGCGTCATAGAAGCTGACAGCCGGCTGTTCGCTCACGGCCCCCATCCTGCCAGTCGCCGGCCGCGAACCAGCTACTCACGGCGCCAGGTCCAGGCCGGTGCCGGCCGCGAGGAAGGCCAACGTATCGACCGAAAGCTCGATCGTGCGCGACACCGACCGGGCGCCGTGCCCCACGTTGACCTCGCGGCGCAGCAACACCGGCCGCTCGCCGGCGGTGGCGTGCTGCAACGCCGCGCACATCTTGCGGGCGTGCAACGGGTCGACCCGGGTGTCGGCGTCGAACACGGTGAACAGCACCGCCGGATAGTCGGTGCCGTCGACGACGTGGTGGTACGGCGAGTAGCTCAGCAACCAACCGAGCTCGGTCGGGTCGGCTGCGCTGCCGTACTCGTCGCTCCAGGTCTGGCCGAGCCCGAAGCGCTCGTAGCGCACCATGTCGAGCAGGGGCGCCGAGCAGACCACGGCGGCGAACAGCTCCGGTCGCTGGGTCAGCGCGGCGCCGACCAGCAAGCCGCCGTTGCTGCCGCCGGAGAGGCTCAGCTGGGCTGGTGTAGTCCAGCCCTGTGCGACCAACCACTCGGCCGCGCCGGCGAAGTCGGCGAACACGTTGCCCTTGTGCTCCCGCATCCCGGCGCGGTGCCACTGCTCGCCCTCCTCCGAGCCGCCGCGCAGGTTGGCGATCGCGTAGACGCCGCCGGCCTCGACCCAGGCCAGGATGCTGGCGGCGTACGTCGGGGTCATGGCGATGTTGAAGCCGCCGTACCCGTGCAGCACGGTGGGCCGAGGCGCATCCGGTGCCTCCGCCGCCGAGAGCACGAACATCCGGACCTCGGTGCCATCGGCACTGCGGTAGCTCACCTGGCGCGCCTGCACCGCCGGCACGTTAACCACGCCGGGCGGCGTTGCCCAGACCGACACCTGCCCGGTGCGGGCGTCGTAGCGGTGCACTCGCGGCGGGGTGACGTGGTCGGTGTAGCCGAACCACACCTCCGCGCCGCCCTCCGGCCGCGCGGTCAGGCCGGTGAGGGAGCCCAGGCCGGGCAGCTCGATCGGGCCGCGCGCGGCCCCGGTCCGCAGGTCGTACACCGCCAGCTCAGCCACCGCATGGCGGGTGTGCGCGGCCGCCAGCAGCGGTTCGGGCAGATCGTCGTCGTCGAGCAGCGCGAAGGAATCCAGCACGGCGTCCGGCTGCTCGGGCACCAGGTCGACCCAGTTCTCGTACGCCGGGGACTCCGGCGCGGTGACGCACAGCCGGCCGCGCGGGGCGTCCCGGTTGGTCCACAGGAAGAGCCGACCATCCCGGCCCACCTGTCCGGCCGTCTGGGCGTCGACCCCGGCCTGCACCGGGCGCAGCGCCGGCGCTTGGAGGGCAGCAGCGGACAGGTCGGCCAACCAAACGTCGTCGCGCGGCGCAGTGCCGGCGCTTGCCGACACCAGCAGCCACCGCCCGTCGCGGCTCACCGAGACGCCGTAGTAGTTCGTCTTGTCCAGGCCCGCGCCGTGGACCTGGACGTCGGCCGCGGCATCCGTACCGATCTGGTGCAGCCACACCCGCCGGTGGAACTGCTGCTCGCCGGCCGGGACATCCCGCGGTGGCAGCCGGCGCACGTAGTAGAACGCCTCCCCGCCCGGTAGCCAGGCGACCGGCGAGTACCGGGTGCGGTCGATCGGACCATCGACGATCTCGCCAGTGGCGACGTCGAGCACTCGCAGGGTCGACTCCTCATCACCCCCGCGGCTGAGCTGGTAGGCGAGCCGACGACCCTCCTTGTCGGGCTGCCAGGCGTCCAGGGTGGTGCTGCCAGCCGGGTCGATCTCCATTGGGTCGATCAGGAGCCGTTCGCAGCGTTCGTCGGTACCGGTCCGGTTGCCGTCGCGGCAGTAGAGCACCGCGTGCTCTTGAGCGGCCGTCCGGCGCAGGAAAAAGCTCCGCTCGCCGCGCCAGATCGGGGCGGTCACCATGCCGGCACCGAGCAGCTCGGCGAGCCGGCGGCGCAGCCGGTCACGGCCGGGGAGGCGGTCCAGGTGACCGCGGACCAGGGCGTCTTGCGCCTGCGACCAGACCCGAGTCGGCGCGCTGCCGGCGTCCTCGAGCCAGCGGTAGGGGTCGGCCACGCGAGACCCGAACAGCTCGTCGACCACGTCGAGCCGGGGCGCGTCGGGGTAGTCCATGGTTTCGCACCCTACGGGCGGTCCAGCTGGGCTCGACCCGGCGCCCGAGGAACCGCGCTGACAGAAGCGGCCTCGGCAGGCGACACTTGCACGCAGTCGGCTCGTCGCCCGCCCCCGTAGCGCGGTCCGGGTCGGCGGCGGGAGGCTGTCGGTGGTCGACGCGTTAGTTCTCAACACGACGTACGAACCATTGTGCGTCGTGTCCCAGCGCCGCGCGGTCGTGCTCGTCCTGCTGACCAAGGCGGTGCCGATCGAGGTGACCGACGCGGTCTTCCACAGCGAGCGTCGGGTCGTGCCGCTGCCTGCGGTCGTCCGGCTGGTCCGCTACGTCAAGGTGCCCTACCGGGCCACAGTGCCGCTCACCCGCAAGGCGGTCTTCGCCCGCGACGGGGGGCGCTGCGTCTACTGCAATGGCGCCGCGACCAGCCTGGACCATGTCGTGCCCCGCAGCCGCGGCGGCGAGCACGTGTGGGAGAACGTCGTCTCGGCCTGCGGGCGGTGCAACCACGCCAAGGCGGACCGGCACATCGGCGAACTCGGCTGGCGGCTGCGCAGCGTCCCCCGAGCGCCGACCGGCGCAAGCTGGCGCGTGGTCGGCTCCCGGCCGATGGACCCGCGGTGGGTGACCTACCTCGATCCAGGCGCGGGCTCGCATCGCCCCCGGGTGATCAGTGACGGGTACGACGAGACCGGGTACGACGAGACCGGGTACGACGAGACAGCCGAGGAGGAGTTGGACGAGGTCGCCGGTTGACGACAGCCGCCGCGCTCGGTCAGCCGCGCTACCCTCCGCACCGATGACCTCGCTGCACGACCTCAGCGCGCTGGAGCAGGCCGCCGCCATCCGGAGCCGCGAGGTCAGCCCGGTGGAGTTGGTGGAGCACTACCTGGGGCGGGTCGAGGTGTTGGCGGACGCGGTGGGCGCGTTCGTGACCGTAACCGCCGACCGGGCTCGCGCGCAGGCCCGCGCCGCCGAGCGGGCGGTGGCCGA
>JADGOU010000092.1 GCA_017882835.1 Frankiaceae bacterium
GGTCGCGGTCGACCTGCGGGGGCACGGACAGTCGGAGGAGCCCGCGGACGGGTACGACACAGCGACCGCCGCCGCCGATCTCGCGGCGCTGATCGGCGTGCTGGGCTGGACCGGCGCTCGAGCGCCCGTCGTCGCCGGTCAGTCCTGGGGCGGCAACGTTGCCCTCGAGCTGGCGGCGCGGCAGCGGGGGGTCGCGGCGGTCGCGCTGGTCGATGGCGGCTGGATCCGGTTGGCAGAGCGCTTCCCCGACTTCGACGACTGCTGGCGGGTGTTGGCGCCACCCAATCCCTCCGGCGTTCGCCCGGCCGAGCTGGCAGCCCGGCTGCGCACCGTGGCCGGCGCATGGCCACCGGAAGGTCTTGCCGGCGTGCTGGCCAACTTCGTGGAGCTGCCCGACGGGACAGTGCGGGCCCGGCTGGGGCGCGAGCACCACCGGGAGATCGTCCACTCGTTATGGCAGGGCGACCCGCGGGCGGCCTACCCGCTCGTCGACGTACCGGCTTTGCTGCTGGTCGCCGACGGCGACGGGCCGGACCCGATGGCGAAGCGGGCCGCGGTCGCCGACGCGCTGGCCGGCCTGCCGGACGCGCAAGTGCGCTGGTACGTCGGGGGCCATCACGATCTGCATGCCGAGCAGCCGGCACAGGTGGCGGCCGACCTGGTGGAGCTGGCGGCGCGCGCGGAGGCGGCGACATGACCCTGCTCGTGGTGATGGGGTCGGGAGAGACGGCGCCGGCAATGCGCCGGGTGCACCGCGACGTCTTCGCCGCCACTGGGGACGGCCCAGCCGTCATGCTGGACACGCCGTTTGGCTTCCAGGAGAACGCCGACGAGCTCGCCGGAAAGACGCTCGCCTACTTCGCCGAGAGCGTGGGGCGCCGGGTCAGCGTGGCCCGGTGGCGCACTGCGGATGAACCGCTGGCCGAACGAGAGCAGGCGCTGGCGGCGGTGGCGGAGGCCCGCTGGGCATTCGCGGGACCGGGCAGCCCGACGTACGCCCTGCGGCACTGGCGGGGTACGCCGGTCCCGGACGCCTTGGCCGACGTGGTCGAGCGCGGCGGCACGCTGGTGTTCGGCAGCGCCGCCGCGGTGACGCTCGGCGCCCGCGCGATCCCGGTGTATGAGATCTACAAGGTCGGGGAGGAGCCCCGCTGGGTCGACGGGCTGGACCTGCTGGGTCGGCTTACCGGCATCACCGCCGCTGTCGTTCCGCACTACGACAACGCCGAGGGCGCCACCCACGACACCCGGTTCTGCTATCTCGGCGAGCGCCGGCTGACTCGGCTGGAGGCCGACCTGCCGGCCGAGTGCGGGGTGCTGGGCGTGGACGAACACACCGCACTGATCCTTGACGTGAAAGCGGGCACCGCCCGCGTTCTCGGACTGGGCGGGGTGACGGTACGTCGCCGCGGGCGGTCCACCGTGGTGCCGGCCGGGGAGCAGCTGGGGCTGGCGGAGCTCGGCGGCCTGCTGCGCGGGGCCAGCGCCGGTGGCGCGGGTGCGACCGGGCTCGCTGGGGTCAGCAGCGCGCTGGAGGCACCGGGTCAGCGTCCCGACGCGGCGCCGGTGGTGGCAGCCTCGCTGCGCGAGGAGGCCCGGCGAGCGCGGACCGACTTCGACACCGCACTCGCCGCCGCGGACGTCGCCGGCTGCGTCACCGCGGTGCTCGCGCTGGAGCAGGCGATTGTCGACTGGCAGGCTGACACCCTGCAGGGCGCCGACCGTGACGTCGCCCGCCGGACGCTGCGTGCCATGATCGTCCGGATGGGGGAGCTCGCCCGGGTGGGTGCCCGGGATCCGCGCGAGGTGCTCGGGCCCGTCGTCCAGCTGGCGTTGGACGTGCGCCGACGCGCCCGGGACAACAGAGACTTCGCCACCTCGGACCTGGTCCGGGACCGGCTCGCCGCTGCGGGGATCGAGGTGCGCGACACCCCGGCCGGCCCCGAGTGGTCGGTGCGGTCGTGACTGACCGGCGGGCCGACCACCCGCACCACGGGCCTGAGAATCACGGGCCCGAGAATCACGGGCCCGAGCAGTACGAGCAGCACGAGCACCGCCACGGATGGTGGGGCCGAATAGCCGACGTGTTCGCCTCGCACAGCCACGACGCGACCGACGCGGTGGACAGCGAGCTGGAAACCAGCCAGCTCGGCGTCCGCACCCTGGTCATCAGCTTCGCGGTCCTGGCGGTGACCGCCGTAGTGCAGCTGGCCGTGGTGCTGTTGTCCGGCTCCGTGGCCCTGCTCGGGGACACGCTGCACAACTTCGCGGACGCGCTGACCGCCGTCCCGCTGGGCGTCGCGTTCACCCTCGGCCGCCGGGCGCCCACCCGCCGGTTCACCTACGGCTATGGCCGCGCCGAGGACCTGGCCGGGTTGGTGGTCGTACTGCTGATCACGGCATCCTCGGCGCTGGCCGCTTACGCCGCCATCCGTCGGTTGCTGCACCCGGAGCCGGTCAGCTATCTGGGCTTCGTCGCCGCCGCCGCCGTGATCGGCTTTGCGGGTAACGAGCTGGTCGCCCGGTACCGCATCCAGGTCGGTCGCCGGATCGGCTCGGCGGCACTCGTCGCCGACGGTTTGCACGCCCGCACCGACGGACTGACCAGTCTCGCCGTACTCCTCGGCGCCGGTGGCGTCGCCCTCGGGTTCCGCCTCGCGGACCCCATCATCGGCCTGGTGATCACCGTTGCGATTCTGGCCGTGCTCCGCCAGGCGGCTCGGGAGGTCTTCGCTCGGCTGCTGGACGCCGTGGACCCGGCCCTGGTGGACCGGGTCGAGCAGGTCGTCCGGGCAACTCCGGGAGTTCGCGATGTCGGCCAGGTGCGCGTGCGCTGGATCGGCCATGCGCTGCGCGCCGAGTGCGACATCGTCGTCGACGAGACGCTGTCCCTGGTCGCGGCCCACCACATCGCCGACGAGACGGAGCATCGGCTGCTCCACGACATACGCCGACTGACCTCAGCGATCGTGCACGCCGACCCTTACGCCACCGACCCGCAGGCCCACCACGAGCTGTCCGGCCACCACCGGCCCGGGTGGCGTTGACGGCAACCAGGATCGAGTCCGGGCCGGTCGCGTCAGCGGCGTGCGGTCGCTCGCGGGACCGACGGCGCCGCCTCGTTCTCCTCGACGGAGCCCGTCCGCACCAGCGCGGCCCGGGTGCCACCGCCGGCCCGGATCACCAGCACGGCTACGCCGACGGCCAGCAGGGTGGCCGCGGTGAACGTCGTACCGGGGTGTGGTCGGACGACGGGCAGGAACACGCTCAGCTGCTGGCAACCGGGCAGGGCGGTGAACACCGCCGCCGCGCTGAGCGCGGTGACCGGCCAGTCCCAGCGCCGGCCGGCCACAACCAGCGGCAGCAGTCCCCAGGACAGGTACCACGGGTAGAGCACCGGACCCAGCAGCGCCACGACCAGCAGTCCGCCACCGATGGTCTCGGCCGGGCTACGCCGGCGCCAGGTAAGCAACAGGCCGGCGGTCACGACGGCCGCAAGCGCCAGCCCGAGCACCCGGGTGCCGGCGAGCAGACCGTCGAAGTGCACCGGTACGCCGAGCACGTGGCCCAGTACGGCGATGATCTCGGCGAGCAGGGTCGTCGGGGCGTAGAGGGTCCGACCGGCCAGCGGCGTGCTCAAGGCAGGCAAGAAACCGGCGGCGTTCGGGACCAGCGGGGCCAGCAGCACCCAAGGCAGCGCCGCCGCGGCGACCACTTTGCCGGTCGCCCGGACCCGCTGGCCGATGGCCGGCACCGCCACCACATGGGCGGCGGCCAGGACCAGCACGGCCAGGGCTGCCGGCGGCTTTACGGCGGTGGCGACCGACGCCATGGCGACCGCAGCCAGCGGGTGTTGGCGACGCCACAACGCCAACGCCGCGACCAGGCCGGCGACCATCAGGGCTTCCCAGTGCGCCGCCGCGAGCAGCTGCAGCAGGATCAGCGGGTTGGCCACCGCGAGCACCAGCACCAGCGGCCGACGGTGCGCCGGGCTGAGGTCGCAGACCGCGACCGCTACCAGCACCAAGGCCAGGGCGGCCACCAGGTGCAGGGCCAGCAGGGCGGCGACCGGGTTGCCCAGGCTGGTCGCCAGCCGCGCGGTCAGCAGCGCCAGCGGCCCGTACGGCGCCCGAGCCGACCGCCAGAACGGGTCCACCGCGGCCAGCGCCGAGCCGCCGCCAAGAGCTTCCGGCCCGACCCGGTAAGGGTCGCCACCGGCGCGCAGCAGCTCGCCCTGCGCCGCATAGCTGTACGCGTCCAGACTGAGCAGTGGAGGTCCGAGCAGCAGCGGCAGCGCCCAGAGGACGGCCACCGCACCCACCGCCGGGATGCTCAGTTGACCGTGCTTGGCCAGCTGGACCAGTCGCAGCCAGCTGCCCAGCAGCAGGCTGACCCCGGCGATCAGTGCCAGCGGCACCAGGCCCGGCATCCAGTCGCCGTGGACCGGGGCCAGCAGGCCCCACCACCGGCTCGGCGGCGTCGCCCCCGGCACGGTGGCGGCTCGCCCCGCCGTGACCAGCACCAGCAGGCTGCCAACGAGCCCGCAAACCGCCGGGGCGAGCACCGGACCGGCCAACCGTGGCCGCAGCGACAACGCGTATCCGCGAGAGCCGCGGCGGGGCGCGGTTCGGGCGTTGGTCATGAGCTCCGTTCCGGGTCGGGGACTTCGACGGTAGAGGCAACGGTGGCCCAGGAAGGGTAGGCAACGCTCGTCAGCGTGTCCGGTACGTCGGGCGGGCATCGCTCCTGGGCGGGACGTGGCGGCTGACCGAGAGTCCGGCTGACCGAGAGTCCGGCTGACCGAGAGTCCGGCTGACCGAGAGTCCGACTGACCGAGAGTCCGACGCACCGGCTGGCAGCGGTGCGTCCGCTCCGCCGTGCGCTGGGGCGATGCCGCCAGCAGGCTACCGTGAGCCGTAGTCCGGCCAGCACGGCGGATGTCACGGCACTGCCCACGGGTCCGGCGCGGCCGCAGTCACGGCGGGCGTTTGAGTAGCTGCTGGGGAGCGACATGGCCAGGCTGAGGCGCTGGGAGCTGCGGGCGTGTGCCCGCCACGGCCACGCCACCTACGCGCCGACCGAGCCGGCGCTGGCTGGCCGGCTGTCCGGGACGACCGGGGTCGGAGAGGTATGGCGCTGCCTGCGTTGCAGCGACTTCGTGCTCGGCCCGCCGCATGCCCGCGGCCCCGCCGACGAGGCGCCGCTGGTGCTGCGCGGGAAGGCGCTGCGGCAGGCGGTCATCCTGCGGCTCCTGGCGGCCGAGCGGTTGCTGCGGGCGGTGTTGCTGGGGCTGGCGACGTACGGCGTGCTGCGTTTCCGCGACGCCCGCGGCTCGATTCAGGCTTGGCTGGAGCGCTACCTGCCGGCTTTTCGGGCGACCGGCGTCCACGTCGATCAGTTCGCGTTGGTCCGCGACCTGCAGCATGCGCTGGCCGCCCGGTCTTCCCAGCTCACCCTGGTGGCGGCGCTGCTCGGGGCGTACGCCGCCCTGGAGGCCATCGAGGGCGTCGGATTGTGGCTGCTCAAGCGCTGGGGCGAGTACTTCGCCGCGGTCGCGACCGCCATCTTCCTGCCGCTGGAGGTGCGCGAACTGATCAAGGGCGTCACGTTCACCCGCGCCGGCGCGTTCGCCATCAACGTCGCCGCTGTCATCTACCTGCTGCTCGCCAAGCGGCTGTTCGGCCTGCGCGGCGGTCGGGCAGCCTACGACCAGGAGCGTCACGGCGACTCGCTGCTCGAGGTCGAGGCCGCCGCGGCGGCGGAGCCGGAACAGCGACCGGCGACGATCGGCTCAGCCTCCGCCAGGAGGTGAGCGCCCGGGTGACCTGGTCAGCGGCGGCCGTCACCGGGGCGAGGACGCCACGGGGCATCCTGCTCGGCGGCCGGGCTCACGCCGGCGACTCGACCACGGTCGCAGGGCTGGCGCCAGCGCCGCCAGCGGCCTCCACTCGGGTCAACGTGCGGGTCGAGCGGGGCAGCAGCGCCAGCGAGCACGCCGCTACCCCAAGCAGCCCGCCGACGAAGAGCACCGGAACTGCACCGAGCTCGCCGGCCACCGATCCGACCAAGAGATAGCCGACCGACAGCGGGGCGATGGAGCCCAGCCAGTCCCAGGCCGACACCCGTGACAGCAGGTGCGCTGGGATGCGCTGTGCGATCGCGGTCTCCCACCAGACGCCGAACAACCCGATGCCGACGCCGGCGGCGGCCATGGCGGCGTACAGCACCGGCAGCGGCGGTCCCACGGCGTACAGGGTGATCGCGCCGGGCCAGGACAACCCGGCGAGCATCCCGGCGAGGACGGGTCGATGGGGCCGCCACCACGAGCCGACCACCGCACCGGCGGCCGTACCCACACCCCAGGCGGCATTGGTCAGCCCGAAGACCGCGTCGCTGCCATAGACCTCCCGGGCCACCGACGCGCCGAGGACAAAAAACGGCGCCAGCGCCAGCAGCAGCGAGGCGGAGAAGGCGGCAATTGTCGCCCACAGCCACGACCGCTCCCGCACGGCCACCCAGCCCTCCCGCAACTCAGCGATCACCGTACGTCGCATCGCGACTGCGCCTCGGGCGCGCGGGTGGACCCGGGCGAGCAGTGCGGCCGAGAAGGCGAAGGTGAGCGCGTCGAGGCCGAAGGCCGCGGCCCCGCCGACGCCGAGCACCAGTGCGGTCGCCAGCGCCGGGCTCGCGAACGAGGCCACCTCTCGACTCACTCCGCCGAGGGCCTGAGCGGCCTGGATGTCCGGTTCGTCGACCGTCTGTGGCACCAGCCCGGTGTAGGCGGGCTGGAAGAAGGCCTCCGCCGTCCCGAACAGCACCCCGATGACAACCATGTGCCATACCCGCACGACGCCGATGGCGATGAGCACCGCCAGCGTCCCATGCAGCAGTCCCCGCACAGCGTCCGCGACGAGCATGACGACCTGGCGCGGCAGCCGGTCGGCGACGACGCCCCCCAGCAGCACGAAGAGCACCAACGGCAGCGAGTACGCCGCCAGCACGACGCCGACGTCGGCGGGGTTGCCGGTCAGTCGGGTGACGTACAGCCCGATGGCCACGATGACCAGCGCGTCGCCGATCACGCTGGCGGACTGGCTCAGCCAAAGGAGGCGGAAGTTGCGCGATCGCAGCGCCGAGAACACACCGGAGACGGTAAGCGCGCTGTCAGCCGGTTTTCCCGCTCCGGCTGGCTCTGGCTGGCCCTGGCTGGCTCGACGACGTAGGAAATCAAGGCAGCGGGCTGGCCCGTAGACGACTGCCCCGACAGCTTCACCCGCCCACGGCACCGCCGACTCGGCGGGTCGCGGTCCACCACGATGCCGACGACGGGTGAAGGCGGCGAGCAGGATTCGCTTCACCAGCCGGCGGCACTGACGGGGAGGGTCGCCCGGACCACTTGCGCGTGGACCATGGCGACCGTACGAGGGTCAGGCGGACACGCCGTGGAGCACCAGCGTTGCCAGCTCGGCGTACGCCTCCGCGTCGGTCAGTCCGGTCCGCGCGGTCACGTCCCCACGCTGGATGCCGGCCATTGCGACGGCGGCCACCTCGCCGACGAACTCCGCGTGGGCGTCTCGGAAGGCGCCGCTGGCCACCCCCTCGGCAATCAGGGCGCGGACCCGGTCCGCGGCGATCCGGGTGTTGCGCTCGTACACCGCGCGGCCGGGCGGGAAGTCGGCGATGGCGGCCCGGAAGTCCGGGCTGGCCGGTCGCAGCTCGTCGGCGACTGCCGTCAGGTAAGCGACCACACGGGCGCGCGGGTCCGGGCCGGCCGCCAGCACCCGCTCCTCCACCCGGCTGGCCGCCCGCCGGAAAAAGTGCGTGACCACCGCGACGGCGAGCTGCTCCTTGGAGTGGGCGAGCGCGTACAGCGTCGACTTCGAGCAGCGCAGCCGGCCGGCGATGTCTTCCAGGGTTAGATCGGCGAAGCCCTCGATCAAGAACAGATCAACGAGCCGGTCGAACAGTTCCGACTGGCGACGGGTCCACTTCCGCTGCCCGCGCCCCGACTCGGTCGCCGATAAGGTTGGGTCGAGCGCCGAACCATCAGTCACGCTGCCGGTAAGAAGGCGCTCGTCCACACCATTGACAGTACCCAGGTACGTCCTCTGGTACCCTCTGCTGCCTGACGCGGGTTGTGCACCAACGGCCCGTCCTGGAAGCGCAGCGACCGCTGAGGAGACGCCCATGCCGGCCGAGCGCATGCTCCCCACTGCGGAGTCCCAGGACCTGCTGGCGCTGGCCCGGGACATCGCCGACAACGAGCTTGCGCCGATCGCCGCCGAGCACGACGCCGAGGAACGGTTCCCGCGCGAGGTATTCCGCACCCTGGGCCGGGCCGGGCTGCTGGGACTGCCCTACCCCGAGCAGTACGGCGGGGGCGCCCAGCCCTACGAGGTCTACCTGCAGGTGCTCGAAGAGCTCGCCAGCCGGTGGGCGAGCGTGGCGGTGGGTGTGAGCGTGCACGCCCTCGCCTGCTACCCGCTGGCCACCTTCGGCAGCGAGCAGCAGCGCGAGCGCGTGCTGCCCGATCTGCTCGGTGGCGAGCTGCTCGGGGCCTACGCGCTGTCCGAGCCGCAGGCCGGTTCGGACCCGGCGGCGATGGTCACCAAGGCGACCCGCACGGATGTCGGCTACGTCCTTTCCGGGACGAAGGCCTGGATCACCCACGGTGGGCACGCCGACTTCTACACCACCTTCGCCCGCACCTCGGCCGACCGCAGTCGGGGCATCTCCTGCTTCCTCGTCGACGCCGGCATGCCGGGGCTGTCGTTCGCGGCCCCCGAGCGCAAGATGGGGCTGACCGGGTCGCCGACCGCGATGGGGCACTACGACGACGTGGACGTCAGCACCGACCGGCTGCTGGGCGCGGAGGGCCAGGGGCTGCACATCGCGCTGAGTGCGCTGGACAACGGCCGGCTTGGGATCGCCGCCTGTGCCGTCGGGCTGGCGCAGGGCGCTCTCGACGAGTCGGTCGCCTACGCCAAGCAGCGGCAGACCTTCGGCCGGGCGATCATCGACCACCAGGGCTTGGGCTTCCTGCTCGCCGACATGGCCGCCGCGGTCGAGTCGGCCCGCGCGACCACGTTGGAGGCCGCCCGCCGGCGCGACCGGGGCCTGCCCTATGGCCGACAGGCGAGCATCGCCAAGCTGGTGGCCACCGATGCCGCGATGAAGGTGACCACCGACGCCGTCCAGGTGTTCGGCGGCTACGGCTACACCCGCGACTATCCGGTCGAGCGGTGCATGCGCGACGCCAAGGTGATGCAGATCTTCGAAGGCACCAACCAGATCCAGCGCCTCGTGATCAGCCGTCACCTGGCCCGCAGCTGACAAGGAGACGATGTGACATGACGCCGGACGACCGAGTTCGCGAGCTGCTCGA
>JADGOU010000004.1 GCA_017882835.1 Frankiaceae bacterium
CCGGGCCAGCCTGGCCAGGTGGGCGACCTCACCGCGGGTGATGGCGCCCGGCGAGCCGGCGGCGTCAGGCATGGTGAACAGCGCTCCGGCGTACTTGGGGTGGGCTTGCGGGTGGAAAGGCGTCGCCGAGTCTACGGCGACCCCACGACAGGCCGGGGCCGACGCACAACGCCAGGGACGGAGCCAGGGACGGACCTGAGTCGTGGGGCAGCAGGCTCCGGTCGGTCAGGTCACTACGGCAACAGGTCGGTAACATCAGCGGCGGCAACGGCGAAGCCTCGGTCCAGCGTCGCCACCCGGCCACCACGAGCCCTCGCCAGCTGCGCCAGGTAGGCGTCCGTCACTTGCCGCTGTCCGAGCACTGCCGATAAGTCGACCTCGAGATACGTAAGGTCGTCCAGCCACTGCTCGTGCCGGGGATTGGCAACAACGGCGGCCAGAGCCTCTCGGGCAAGGGACCTATTCGTGCCCTGACGCAGCAACAAGCGCAGTAGAGTGCCCTGCACCGTCGGACAGGTCGCGAAGCGAGCCACCGCAGGGAACCACGTGCGAGCTCGCGCATGGTGGACGTGGTCCGGGATCACGAGAGCCACCAGCACGTTGCCGTCCAGCAACACGGACGGAGTCATGGCGAATCAGCCATCGTCCTGCGCGCTTGCCACGTCCTCAGCTGTGATTCGGCGGTGAAGTCGCACCAGCGGCAGCCCCGTCTCGTCGTCGATCTCTATAGCGGTGCTGCCGCCTTGGCCGGCGAGCGCACTGCGCAGCAGATCCGACACCGCACGGCTCAGCGTTTGATGCCGGTCGCGGGCTACCAGCACGGCTGCCTGGTGCACGTCTTCCGGCAGGTCAATGGTCGTGCGCATCACCGCATCATACGCTGCATCTGGCTGAGCCGGACCTCGGGCGACCGGTTGTCCGGGCACAGCAGCCCGTCCTTCGCGCCGAACCTGCTTAACGCGCTCGCCGACATGGGAGCCGCGCTGGGGACTCTGACGAGATCGAGCGGCTGCTCGACGTCATGCTCGCCCATTGCTCGCCCATCAGGAGCCAACCGGACGGTTCCCGTCGTACGGCGCGATTCGAGGCGCCGAGGAGCCTTGTGGGACGGGTTGCTCTGCGACAGCCACGCGGTGCTCGAGGTGCTCGGTATTGCACGAAGCAGTCGCGTTGTGCGATCTTCGCGGACGCGCCCGAGCTGTCCGCAGGCCGGTGTCTTCCCCGACTGCCGTTGACGGACCTGCAGGCGACGACCGGCTGAACACGCCCTCGCCCGGAACCCGCGCGTAACTCGGCGGCAAAACGCCCCAGGCATGATGAGCACCCACGATCGCCGGCAGTCGTCAAGGAGGGCACGTGTCCTACCTGCTGCGCGTCGTACTGCCCGACCACCCGGGGTCGCTCGGCGCGGCGGCGACCGCGATCGGGCAGGTGGGCGGCGACATCATCAGCCTGGACGTGGTCGAGCGCGGGCCGCGGGGGGCCGTCGACGACTTGCTGGTCGCCCTGCCGTCCGGCGGCCTTCCCGACACGTTGGTCACCGCCGCACAGTCGGTCCCCGGCGTGGTGGTGGAGTCGGTGCGACCGTACGCCGGTAACGCCGACCTCCATCACGACCTCGAGCTCGTCGACAAACTGGCGGCCACACCGACTCTCGGGCTCGCGCTGCTCACCGAGAACGCGCCCGGCGTCTTCCGCGCCGGCTGGGCGCTGACGCTCGAACTCGGCGGCGACGGCATCCGGGCGCTGCACGGCAGCGCCGGCGCGCCGGAGCGGGCGCCGACCGATCTGCCCTGGCTACCGCTGCCGGCCGCCCGGCGCCTGGACTGGCAGGAGGAGTGGGTACCGCCGCGGTGGGTCGACGTCGGGATGGAGCTGGCCGCCGCACCCCTCGGCTCGCCGTTTCGAGTGATCCTGGTCGGCCGACCGGGTGGGCCGCAGTTTCGGGCGTCCGAGGTGCTCCGGCTGGCCCACCTCGCCGGGATCACTGCCACGGTCACCGCCCGGACCGACGACCGGCCGCCCGCCACGGTGTAACTCAGGTCGGCTCAGCGACCGCATCCGGGACAGCCGCCAGCGCCCGAGCCGCGTCCGCGCCGTCGACCAGCAGCACCGCAAAGCCCGCCTCGGCCAGCACCGCTACGCCGAGAGCCACCGCCTTGTCGTACTTCGACGCCGGGTTGTCCCCCACCACGCAGAACGCGGTCTTCTTGCTCACCGAGTTCGAGACCTTGCCGCCGCGGGCCTGCACCGCCTCGATCGCACCGTCGCGGCTGTACGCCGACAGTGTCCCGGTGATGACAACAGTCACACCTTCCAGCGGGCGCGGACCGGCACCGTCGCCGGCATGGGCCAGCGTGGCGCCACCGGCGCGGATCCGCTCGATGATGTCCCGGTGTCGCGGGTCGGCGAACCAGTCCACCACCGCATCAGCGATCGTGGGTCCGACCCCCTCCACCACAGCCAGCTCGGCCGCGGAGGCCGCCGCGATGGCGTCCAGCGACCGCAGCTCGCGGGCCAGCGCCTGGGCGGCCGTCGGCCCGACGTGCCTGATCGACAGTCCGACCAGCAGCCGCCACAACGGCCGGTGCCGGGCCGCCTCGATGCCGGCGAGCACCTTCTCGGTCTTCTTCGCCCCGAAGCCCTCCAGTCCGGCGAAGGCGGCGGTGGTCAGGTGGAAGATGTCGCCAATGTCGCGGACCCGGCCGGCCGCGATCAGGGCGATGCCGGTCTCGTAGCCCAGGCCGTCGATGTCCAGCGCCCCCCGGCCAGCGAAGTGGAAGATCGACTCACGCAGCTGGGCGGGACAGGAGACCGCGTTCGGGCAGCGGACGTCGACCTCGCCCTCTGGGCGGACCAGCTCGGTGCCGCACTCGGGGCAGTGCGTCGGCATGACGAACGCGCGCTCCGAGCCGTCGCGCAGCGCGGCCACCGGACCAACGATCTCCGGGATGACGTCGCCGGCCTTGCGCAGCACCACCGTGTCGCCGACCAGCACGCCTTTGCGGCGTACCTCGTCCTGGTTGTGCAGCGTGGCCACGCCGACCGTGGACCCGGACACCCGCACCGGCTGCATGAAGCCGAACGGGGTTACACGGCCGGTGCGGCCCACGTTGACCCGGATGTCGAGCAGCTTGGTGGTCACCTCCTCCGGCGGGTACTTGTAGGCGACCGCCCACCGCGGTGCCTTCGACGTCGCGCCGAGCCGGCGCTGCAGCGCGATCTGGTCGACCTTGACCACGACGCCGTCGATCTCGTGCTCAGCGTCGTGCTTGTGCTCCCCCCAATGCCGGACATAGCGGTGTACGTCGAGCAGCTCGGCGTACACCTGCTGGCTGGTCGGTGCCGGCAGCCCGAGCTCGCGCAGCGCGGCGTACGCCGACGACTGGGTGGGCGGGTCGAAGCCGGAGCGGGCCCCGACCCCGTGCAACAGCATCCGCAGCGGCCGGCTGGCGGTGATCCGCGGGTCCTTCTGCCGCAGCGACCCGGCGGCGGCGTTGCGCGGGTTGGCAAACGGCGCCTTGCCGGCGGCGACCAGCTCCGCGTTAAGGTCGGTGAACGCGGCCTTGGGGAAGAAGACCTCGCCGCGGACCTCGAGCAGCTCCGGCATCGCGGACCCGGCCAGCCGCAGCGGTACGTCGGCCAGCGTGCGCACGTTGCCGGTGATGTCCTCGCCGGTCCGGCCGTCGCCGCGGGTGGCCGCGGTCACCAACCGGCCGTTCTCGTAGACCAGGTCCACGGCCAGGCCGTCAATCTTGAGCTCGCACAGCCAGTGCAGCGCCGCGCCATCGCCGGCGGCGCGGATCGCCCGGCCGGCCCAGGCCTCGAGCTCCTCGATGGTGAAGACGTTGTCCAGACCGAACAGCCGCTCCAGGTGCTCGACCGGCGCGAACAGCGTCGAGTAGCTACCGGCCACCCGCTGGGTCGGCGAGTCGGGCGTGCGCAGGCCGGGGTATCGCTCCTCGAGCGTCTGCAGCTCGCGCATCAGCTCGTCGTACTCGGCATCGCTGGCCGTCGGCTGGTCCAGGACGTAGTAGCGGTAGGCGTGCTCGTCGATGGTCTGGGCCAGCTCGGCATGCCGCTCGCGCGCCGTGACCGGTACGCCGTCGACCTCAGCCACCGTCGGGTTGGACGTCGGCTGCGTCATCGCCCGCCCTCCGGGGCCTCGGCCAGCACCCGGCCGACCTCGCGCGCGGCGGTCATCGCGACCCGCGCCTGCGCCGGGGAGACGCCAGCCAACCCGGTGGTGGGGGTCGCGACCGCGACGTCCGCGAGCTGGCGCGGGTCGAAGCCGAGCCGCCGCCACCGGGCGCGCGCCGGCTCGGCCAGGGTGGCCGGGGACGCGGGCGGATCGGCAGCGACCGGCGGCACCAGGCCCAGCAGCAGCCACCCGCCGCCCTCGACCCACCTGCCGATGGCGTCGTCGTCCGCTTCCGTCAGCGCGGTGGCGTCCACGGCGAGCGCGCGGGCGCCGCCAGCGGCCAGTACGTCGATCGGGGGACGGTCGCCGATGCAGCTGAAGACCGGTACGCCGCCGGCGCTCGTGACCGCGTCGGTGACGTCTCGCAGTCGGGCAACCGCCGCTGCCTCGTCCGGTGCGGGCAGGGCGCCGAACCCGCTCGCAGTGGGCAGCCGGCCGGCGAGCACCCGCGGCAGCGCGGGCTCGTCGAGTTGCACGAGCAGCGTGGTCGCCGCCAGCCGGCGACGTAGGTCGCGGACGTGCGCCACGAGCCCCTCCGCCAGTGCAACGCCGAGGTCGCGGACGGCGCCGGGGTCGCGCAGCACCTTGTCCCCGCGCGGCAACTCCAGCCCGGCGGCAAGCGTCCAGGGGCCAGCCGTCTGTACCTTCACCGGCCCGGTGACGTCCCCGGCAACCTCTTGGAACGCGTCCAGGTCACGGGCCAGCAGGTCGCGCGCCCGCCGCTCCTCGGTGCCCGGGCGCGGCACCAGCCGCCAACCCGCCGGCTGCCAGTCCACGTGCAGGTCGGCCAGCAACATCGCGCCCCGGGCGATCCGGCCGGCGGCGGTCCCGCGCTCAGGCAGCTCGGGCAGGTGGGGCAGCTCGGGCAGCTCGCCGACCACCAGCCGGGCCGCCTCCAGCGGATCCGTGCCGGGCATGGACCCGACTCCGGTGGCGGCACCGCGCGACCATGATGGTCTAGCCGGCGAGGGTGGTTCAGCCGGCGAGGGTGGTTCAGCCGGCGAGGTGGCCGTCACGCCGGAACGGGGTGGTGCACGGTGAACTCGATCGTCGCCGAGCCGACCACCCGGTCGCCGTCGTAGAGCACCACGGTCTGCCCTGGCGCGACCCCCCGGACCGGCACCTCGAGCCGCACCTGCAGCCGGTCGCCGACCAGCTCGGCCACACAGCCGGTGACCGAGCCATGGGCGCGGACCTGGGCGGCGCAGCGCAGCGGACCGGCCGGCACCGAGCCGCCCCACCGCGGCCGCACCCCGACCAGCTCACTGACGGCCAGCTCCGCCGCAGACCCCACTGTGACCGTCCGGCTCACCGGGGAGATGCCGAGCACGAACCGCGGCCGGCCGTCCGCGGCCGGCCGGCTCAACCCGAGCCCACGGCGCTGGCCGACGGTGTACGCGTAGGCGCCGTCGTGGGCGCCGAGCACGTCGCCGGTGGCGGCGTCCACGACGGGACCGGGTGCCGACCCCAGCCGGTCGCGCAGGAACCTGCCGGTGTCGCCGTCGGCGATGAAGCAGACGTCGTAGCTGTCCGGCTTGTCGGCGACCGCCAGTCCCCGGGCGGTGGCCTCGGCCCGGACCTGCTCCTTGGTGCTGTCCCCCAGCGGGAACATCGCGGCGGCCAGCTGGTCCGCGGTCAGAACTCCGAGCACGTAGGACTGGTCCTTGGCGGCATCCACGCTGCGCCGCAGGCTGCGAGTCCCGTCTGGGGCGTCCACCAGCCGGGCGTGGTGACCAGTGCACAACGCGTCGAAGCCCAGCGCCAACCCCCGGTCGAGCACAACGGCGAACTTGATCTTCTCGTTGCAACGCAAACACGGGTTGGGCGTGCGCCCAGCGGCGTACTCGGCGACGAACTCCTCCACCACGTCGACCCGGAACCGCTCGGCCAGGTCCCAGACGTAGAACGGGATGCCGATCACGTCGGCGGCGCGCCGGGCGTCCCGGGCGTCCTCGAGCGTGCAGCAGCCGCGGGCGCCGGTGCGCAGCGACGCCGGCGCACTGGCCAAGGCCAGGTGTACGCCGGTGACGTCGTGCCCGGCCTCGACCGCGCGCGCCGCGGCCACGGCGGAGTCCACGCCGCCGGACATGGCGGCCAGGACCCTCACGGCTGTCTGGACCGGCTCACGCGGTCCCCACGGTGGCGGCTGGCGTTGTCGTACCGACCCGACGGGCGCGCTCGACCACGGGGCCGATGGCCTCGACCAGCGCGTCGACGTCGGTCGCAGTGGAGTTGTGGCCAAGGGAGAACCGCAGCGAGGACCGAGCCCGGTCGTTCGCAGCGCCCATGGCGAGCAGCACGTGGCTGGGCCGCGCCACCCCGGCCGAGCAGGCCGACCCGGTGGAGCACTCGATCCCGCGAGCGTCGAGCAGCAGCAGCAGGGCGTCCCCTTCGCAGCCGGGGAAGGAGAAGTGTGCGTTGCCGGGCAGGCGGGCGGACGGCGAGAAGTCACTGGTGTTATGGGGGTCATAGTCCCCGTTGAGCACCGCGTCCGGCACCACCCGGCAGACCCGGCGTACCAGGTCGTCACGCAGGCTGGCGAGCCGGGCCGCGCGCTCCGGCTGGCCGGTGACCGCGAGGTCGGTGGCGACCGCCAGGGCGGCGATCGCCGGCGCGTCCACGGTGCCGGACCGGACGTCGCGTTCCTGGCCGCCGCCGTGCAGCAGCGGGGTGAGCTCGACCGTGCGGCTCAGCAGCAGGGCACCGGCCCCGAGCGGGCCGCCCAGCTTGTGCCCGGTCATGGTCAGCGCGTCGACCCCGCTGGCGGCGAAGTCGACCGGCAGGGCGCCGACTGCCTGCACCGCGTCGGTGTGCAGCGGTACGCCGTGCGCGTGCGCCACCTCGGCCAGCGCGGCCACCGGCTGGACGGTGCCCACCTCGTTGTTGGCCCACATCACCGAGACCAGCGCAACCTCGTCGCCGTACCGGTCAAGCTCGGCGGCCAGGGTGTCGGGCTGGGCTCGGCCCACCGGGTCGACCGGCAGCCAGGAGACCTCGGCGCCCTCGTGCGCCCACAGCCACTCGGCCGAGTCCAGGACGGCGTGGTGCTCGACGGCGCTGACGACGACGCGCCGGCGGCGCGTGTCGGCGGCCCGCCGCGACCAGAACAGGCCCTTGACGGCCAGGTTGTCGGCTTCGGTCCCGCCGCCGGTGAAGATCACTTCGGACGGTCGGGCGCCGACCGCCTGGGCCAGCCGCTCGCGGGACTCCTCCACGATCCGGCGGGCGCGGCGGCCAGCCGCGTGCAGAGACGAGGCGTTGCCGACCTGGCCGAGCAGCTCCGCCATGGCCGCTACGGCCTCGGGCAGCATCGGCGTCGACGCGGCGTGGTCGAGGTACACCATCGTCTGGGAGCCTAACCGCTCGCGGGCGACCCCACCGCCACGCCGGAACGAGGCACCAGCCAAGGAACGGCCCAGGAACGGCCCTAGCCGGCCCTCGCCGCGGCGAGGGCCGGCCCGACGTGCCACCGGAGTTGGCTACGACGTGCGCTTCTTAATCTCCTCGGTGAGCTGCGGCACGACCGAGAACAGGTCGCCGACAACGCCGTAGTCGGTCAGCTCGAAGATCGGCGCCTCTGGGTCCTTGTTGACCGCGACGATGGTCTTGGACGTCTGCATGCCGGCCCGGTGCTGGATGGCGCCGGAGATACCCACTGCAACGTAGAGCTGCGGGGAGACGGTCTTGCCGGTCTGGCCCACTTGGCTCTGGTGCGGGTACCAGCCCGCGTCGGTAGCTGCCCGGGAGGCGCCAACAGCACCGCCCAGGGTGTCGGCCAGGCCCTCCACCAGCGCGAACCCTTCGGGACCGCCAAGGCCACGACCACCGGAGACGACCACTTTGGCCTCCGCGAGGTCCGGACGAGCACCCTTCTCCTCGACGACCTTCTCCAGCACCTTGGCGCCCTTGGCCGCGTCCGAGACCGACACGGCCACCTGCTCCGCGGTGGCCGGACCGCTCAACGGCTCCGGAGCCGTTGAGTTGGGGCGGACGGTGAAGATCGGCGTACCGGCCTGCACTTTCGACTGCACGATGGTGGAGCCACCGAAGATCGACTGCGTGGCCACCAGGTCGACCGAAACTGCCACCGCGTCGGTGATGATCCCCGACCCGGTCTTGACGGCGGTCCGACCGGCGATCTCCTTGCCGTCGATGGAGGAGGCCGCCAGCACGGCTGCCGGCGACTTCTCCGCAACCAGCTGGGCGAGTACCTCCGCCTTGGGGGCGACCACGTAGTCCTCGAGGTCGTCGCTCTCAGCGACGTAGACCTTCTGTGCGCCGTACTCGGCCAGCCCGTCCTTGGCGTTGGCGTAGCTGTCGGAGCCACCGAGGAAAACCGCGCTCGGCTCGCCGAGGGATCGGGCCAGGGTCAGCAGCTCGTAGGTGACTTTCTTGGGCGTCCCGTCGACGTGCTCGACCAGGACCAGGATCTCAGCCATGTATGTCGTTCCCTCTCAGATGAGCTTCTGCGCGGCGAAGAAGTCGGCAAGCTTGACGCCGCCGTCGCCCTCGTCCTTGACCACCTGGCCGGCCGCCCGTGGGGGGGCCGCGGTGAACGACTCCACTGAGCTGGTGGCGGTGGCGAGCCCCACCCGACCGGTGTCGATGCCGGCGTCCGCCGCCGTGAGCGTCGTCAGCGGCTTCTTCTTGGCCGCCATGATTCCCTTGAACGAGGGGTAGCGCGGCTCGTTGATCTTCTCCACTACGCCGAGCACCAACGGCGTGCTGGCCTCGACCTTGTCGTGGCCGTAGTCGGTCATCCGCTCGATGACCACCTTGGAGCCGTCGACATCGACCTTGCGGGCGTCCGAGAGCTGCGGCACCCCGAGACGCTCGGCCAGCAGCGCCGGCATCACGCCCATCCGGGCGTCGCTGGACTCCGCGCTCAGCAGGACCAAGTCGTAGCTCAGCGTGCCGATCGCCTGCGCCAGGGCGTAGGACGACTGGATCGCGCAGGAGCCCTCCAGCGCGTCGTCGACCAGGTGCACGGCCTTGTCGACGCCCATCGACAGCGCCTTGCGCAGCATCTCCACCGCGCGGTTCGGGCCCATGGTCAGGACGGTGACCTCGCCGCCGTGTGCTTCCTTGATCTTGAGCGCCTCCTCCACGGCGTACTCGTCCATCTCGTTCATCACCGCGTCGACGCTGGCTCGGTCGACGGTGCTGTCGCTCGGGTCGAGCTTCTTCTCTGCCCAGGTGTCGGGCACCTGCTTCACCAGTACGACGATGTTCATGGTGGGACGCCGACCTCCCGCGGCGAGTGCTGTCGACCGTCGTACGCCCGGTGGTGTCTCCACCAGAAGCGAGGCAACGGTGGCGCGGTGCTCCGCGCCGGGGGCACAGCGTGCCAGACCCCGCCCACGCGACTGCGGCGGGGCGGCACCTGGGCACGGCGATGCGGGCGCAGACTACCTGGCGGCGGCGGCGGGTGGGGTGCCCGGCTAGCTCCCGGCGCGCACCCCGGCTGGCTCCCTACGCGCACCCCGGCTTGGGTAGCGTGACGACCGATGCCGACCGCTCCCGCAGCCCCGCTGCCGCTGACCGGGGAGCGCACGCTGCCCGAGCTGCCGGTGGAGAACTACTGGTTCCGGCGGCACGAAGCGGCGTACCTGGCGCTGGCGCCCTTCGTCCGCGGCAGCCTGCTGGTCGAGGCCGGCTGCGGCGAGGGCTACGGCGCGGACCTGCTCGCCCGAACCGCACAGCGCATCCTCGCGTTGGACTATGACGCGGCCAGCGTGGCGCACGTACGCGCGCGCTACCCCGCGCACGACGTCGTCCGCGCCGACTTGCAGCGGCTGCCGGTCGCCGCCGGTTCGGTCGAGGTGGTGGCGAACCTGCAGGTGATCGAGCACCTGCACAACCAGGCCGGCTTCCTGCGCGAGTGTGCTCGGGTGCTGCGCCCGGCGGGAACACTACTGATCACGACGCCGAACCGGCTGACGTTCTCCCCCGGCCGGGACACCCCGCTCAACCCGTTCCACACCCGTGAGCTCGCGGCCGCCGAGCTGGCGGCCGTGCTGGCGCCGCGGTTCGCCGTCACGCGAATGCTCGGGCTGCGGCACGGCCGTCGGCTGGCGCGCTGGGAGCGCCGCCACGGCAGCATCGTCGACGCCCAGCTGGCCGCGCCACCATCACGGTGGAGCTCAGAGCTGCGCCGCGAGGTCGAGCAGGTCCGGGCGGCGGACTTCCTGGTCGGTCCGGACGACGTGAACGGCAGTCTGGACCTGGTCGCTGTCGCCGTCCGCCGACCGTGACCGGCAGCCAGCTCGGCGGACCCGGTGGCGGCGCCGTCCCCGGCAGCGAACCCGTCGGGACCTGCTGCTTCGTGCTGCACTCCCACCTGCCCTGGGTGGCGCACGCCAGCGCCTGGCCGGTCGGCGAGGAGTGGCTGCACCAGGCGTGGAGCGCGTCGTACCGCCCGCTGGTCGCGATGTTCGAGCGGCTCGCCGACGAGGGCCGCCGCGACCTGCTCACCCTCGGCGTGACCCCAGTGCTGGCGGCGATGCTGGACGACCCATACTGCCTGCGCGAGCTGCACGCCTGGTTGGGCGGTTGGCAGCTGCGGGCCGAGGAGCTGGCCGGCCGCCGGGAGGCGCACCTGCGGGCACTCGCGGGCGCGGAGTTCCGCACCGCGACCGCCGCACTCGCCGACTTCGAGTCCCGGTGGCGGCACGGCGGCTCGCCCGTGCTGCGCCGGTTGGTCGATGCCGGCGTGGTGGAGCTGCTGGGCGGCCCGGCGACGCACCCCTTCCAGCCACTGCTCGACCCGCGGGTGGCCCGGTTCGCCCTCGAAGTCGGCCGGGACGACACCGCGATCCGCCTCGGCCGGCGGACCGAGGGCATCTGGGCGCCGGAGTGCGGCTACCGGCCCGGGCTGGAGCGGCTCTACGCCGCGGCCGACGTCCGGCGCTTCCTCGTCGACGGCCCGACGCTGATCGCCGGCCGGGCCGGCGACGTCATGGCGACGGCCGACGCCTGGATGGTGGGCGACAGCGACGTGGTCGCCTTCGGCCGCGACCTGGACGTGACCTACCGGGCCTGGGCGCCACGAAGCGGGTACCCCGGGGGCCGCTGGTACCGCGACTTCCACACTTTCGACCACCCCTCCGGCTTCCGCCCGGCCCGGGTCACCTCCCGCCGGACCGCGCCGGCCGACAAACGGCCGTACGACGCTGCCGCCGCCCGCGCGGCCGTGACCGCCGATGCGGCCGACTTCGTGGACGTCGTCCGCCGGCGACTGGCCGACGTGGCCGCCGCGCGCGGCCGGCCAGGCGTGGTGGTGGTGGCCTACGACACCGAGCTGTTCGGGCACTGGTGGTACGAGGGGCCGTGGTGGCTGGAGGCCGTGCTGCGCCAGCTGCCATCGGCCGGCGTCCGGGTCGGTACGCTCGCCCAGGCGGTGGCCGGCGGGGCGGTGGCCGGTCGGGTGGACCTGCCGGCCGGGTCCTGGGGGTCCGGCAAGGACTGGCGGGTCTGGGCCGGCGACCAGGTGGCCGACCTGGTCGAGACCGCTGCAGCGGTGCAAGCGCGGCTGCTGGCGGTGGTGGACGCGGCACTGCCGGCCGACCGCGGCCGGGCACGCCGACCGGAGCTGGACCAGCTCGCTCGCGAGGCGCTGCTGGTCACGGCCAGTGACTGGGCATTCTGCGTGACCAGGGACTCGGCAGCTGACTACGCCCGCCACCGCGCGGCCACGCACACCGCGCGCTTTCACGCCCTCGCCGACTTGATCGAGTGCGGGGACGAGGCCGCGGCCAGGTCCGCGGCGGAGGCTTGCCGGCGCACCGACGGCCCGTTCGGCTTCCTCGATGCGCGTCGGCTGTGAGTCCGGCGGCCGTGACTTCGCATCCGCAGCCGGGCGCGGTGTCGTAGCGTCGTGAAGCATGGATGCCCGGCTGCGTGCGGTCTGCGACCTCATGGTGCCCGAGGCTCGGGAGTTCGCCGGCCTGCACGACTACGACGGTCAGGTGCAGGACCTCTCCCCCGACGGCGTACGCCGCGGCCTGGCCGCCCTCGGTAACGGCCCGCCGCTGGCGCATCCACACGACGAGGCGCACCTGGCGGCGTTCGAGCAGCTGCACCGGGTCGGCCTCGGCGAGCTGGAGCTGCACCGGCGCAACGTGCTACCGCACCTGGCAAACCTGGACCTGGCCAGCTACGACAAGGACTACGCGCCGGCAGCCGAGCGGGCCACCGCCCGGACCCGGCATCTGGCCCGGTGGCCGGCGGCGGTCGATGCCGCCCTGGCCGCACTGGACCGGCTGAGCGCGCCGGTGGCGGCCGCACTGACCGACGCCGTCCGGGGCCTGGCGGCTGGCTTGGACTCCGACCGCAGCGAGGTAGAGGCGCGGGCGCTGGCGGCGCAGGGCCGGTTCCTCGCGCACGTGCGACGGTGCGCCGAAAACGGCGACCCGAACGCCGCCCTGGGCGCGGACGCGCTCGCCCGGCTGCTCGGCAGCGGGGAGGCGCTGGAGGTCGACCTCGGGGCCCTGGCTCGCCGGGCGGACGCCGAGCGCGACCGGCTGCGGGCCATGCTGACGGAGGCCTGCGACCGACTGGCCCCCGGCCGGCCGCCGGCCGAGCTGGTGGCCGAGCTGGTGGCCGACCACCCCGGCCCGGACGGCGTCCTCGACGAGGCCCGGGCACTGACCGCGGAGGTGATCGCCTACACCCGCGCGCGCCACTTGGTGCCGCACACCGACGGCGAGTGTCGGGTGGAGCCGTCGCCGGAATCCCGGCGCTGGGCGATGGCCATGCTCACCCCGGCCGCACCGGAGGAGCCGGACGGGCCGTCGTACTACTACGTCACCCCGCCCGACCCGTCCTGGCCGGCGGCGGAGCAGGAGGAGTGGCTGTCGGTCTTCAGCCGCACCACGCTGCCGGTGATCACCGCGCACGAGGTGGCGCCGGGACACTTCACCCACTGCCGCTCGCTGCGGGTCGCCCCGACCCCGGTCCGGCGCATCCTCGCCGGCGCGACGTTCATCGAAGGCTGGGCGCACTACGCCGAGGAGCTGTTCGTCGAGGACGGCTTCCATGCCGACGACCCGCGCTTCGCCATCGGGGTCGCGGTGGAGGCGTTGATCAGAGTCACCCGGTTCGCCTGCGCCATCGGCATCCACACCGGCGCCATGACGGTCGACGACGCCGCCGCCCGGTTCGGCACCGACGGGTTCCTGGCTGGACCGGCTGCGCGCAGCGAGGCCATGCGCGGCACCTTCGACCCCACCTATGGCCGCTACACCTGGGGCAAACTCGCCATCCGTGACCTGCGAACGCAGGCTCGCCGACTTTGGGGCGCGGACTACACCGACCTGCGCCTGCACACCGCCCTGATGGAGCTGGGCAGCCCGCCGCTCGGCTTGATCGGTACGGCGGTATCGCCCCCGCGATCCGACTGACTGCCGCATCCACGTCCGACAGCGACATACCGAAAGCGAGGGAGACGCAATGGCGAACCGGGAGCGGATGGCGCCAGCCGACGCCGCCTGGCTGCACATGGACCGGCCGAACAACCTCATGGTCGTCAACGCCGTCATGTGGTTCGAGCAGCCGCCGGACTGGACGCTCGTCCGCAAGATCTTGGAAGAGCGAGTGGTGGAGCGCCACCCGCGCTTCCGCCAGCGGGTGGTCGACACCGGCGTAGCGGTCGGGCCGTTCGGGGCGCCGCACTGGGAGGACGACGACACCTTCGACATCGGTAACCACCTGCACCATCTGGCCCTGCCGTCGCCCGGCGGCCAGCAGGAGCTGCAGGAACTGATCGCCGACCTGATGGCCACCCCGATCGATGCCGGCAAGCCGCTGTGGCACTCCTACTTCATCGACGGGTACGGCGTCGGGAGCGCAATCCTGATGCGCTTCCACCACTGCATCGCCGACGGCATCGCCCTGGCTGAGGTGATGCTGTCGCTCACCGACGACGCCCCGGACGCCGACGTGCGGGTGCACCGGGAGCCCTCGCCCGTCCGGTCCCGGGGGCTGCTGGCTCGGGTCGCGGCCCCGGCCGCCGCTGCATCCAACCTCGTCGGCGGAGCGGTTGCCGGCGCCCGCGGGGCGGCCGGGGCCATGCTGCACGAGAGCCGTGAGGTGCTCGCCAACCCGGACCGGCTGCGCGAGCTGGTTGGGGCCGGTCGGGCCGATGTGTCCGCGCTGACCAGGGTGCTGCTGCTGCCTTCGGACAGCGACAGTGTGCTGCGCGGCAGCACCGGGGTGGCCAAGCGGGTTGCCTGGTCGACGCCGATCGCGCTGAGCGACGTCAAGGCCGCCGGTCGGGCCACCGGCGGCACGGTCAACGACGTCCTGCTGACCGCACTGACCGGGTCGCTGCGCAGCTACCTGGAGCGCCGCGGCAGCCCGGTCGACGAGGTCCGCGCATTAGTCATGGTCAATTTGCGCCGACCCGGCGCTCCACTGCCCCGCAAGCTGGGCAACCGCTTCGGGCTGGTGTTCCTGGCCCTTCCGGTCGGGCTGCCAGACCGGCTCGACCGGCTGGCCGAGCTCAGGAGTCGGATGGAGGGGCTCAAGCACAGTCCAGAGAGCGCCGTGTTCTTCGGCATCCTGAACACGATCGGACTAGTCCCGACTCAGGTGGGGGCTGCCCTCGTCGACATCCTCGCCACCAAAGGCACGATAATCGTCACGAACGTCCCCGGCCCGCGGCAGACGGTCTACCTGGCCGGTACGCCGGTCGCCGGCGTCATCCCCTGGGTGCCGGCCTCCGGGGACATCGGGGTCGGCGTGAGCATCTTCAGCTATGCCGGCCAGGTTTTCTTCGGGATCGTCTCGGACGCCGGCATACTGTCCGATCCCGACTCCCTCGTGGACGAGTTCGAGCGTGAGCTGGCCGCGCTGCTGACCCCGGGCGGCTGAGTCCGCTCCGCCCGCCGAGCCGGCTCCGGCGCCATCACCACCGGTTGCCCTCGCTCGGGCGCCATCCCCACCGGGTGCCCTCGCTCGGGCGCCACCACCACCGGGTGCCCTCGGTCCGACACCACCACGGCCGCCGCGGCCGCGGTCTTGCGGGCGATGTCGGTCAGCGCCGCCCGCTTGTCCGCCTCGGCCTGGTAGTCCGCCAGCCGGTTGCGTAGCACCCGGACCGGCACGCCCCCGGCCACGCTGTACGCCGGGACGTCGGCGTTCACCACGCAATGCGCAGCGATGACGCTGCCCTGGCCCACCGTCGTACCGCGAAGGACGCTTGCCTTGGTGCCGACCCAGACGTCCCGCCCAATGCGCACCGGCGACTTGGCGATGCCCTGGTCCTTGATCGGTCGGGTGACGTCGGCGAATACGTGGTCGAAGTCGCAGATGTAGACCCAGTCGGCGACGATCGTGGTCGCGCCGAACTCGATGTCGAGGTAGCAGTTGACGGTGTTGTCGTTGCCGAAGACGCACTTGTCACCGATGCGCAGGTTGCCCTCGTGGCACCGGATGGCGTTGCCGTTGCCGATGTGCACCCATCGGCCGATCACCATCCGGCCGTAGCCCGGCCGGGCGTAGATCTCGACGTTGCGACCCAGGAACACGAACCCCTCGGTCACGATGTGCGGGTTGCGCCGGCGAAAGACAAAGAACCGCCAGTAGCGGAGGAGGTACCACGGCGTCCAGGCCTTGTTCTGGACCACCCAGCGCAGGCTGGCCACGGTCAGGTACCGCGCCTGCCGGGGGTCACGGTGGCCTCGGTTCACGAGATACGACGCTACCGCCCCAGCCCCCGGCCCTGACCTACCTCCCCAGCTTCACCCACGCCGTTGTCGCGTTTCGGGCTCCAGTTCGGCCGAAATGGTGCAATGGCGTGGGTGAAGAGGCGGCAGTTCCCCGCTTCACCCTCGAGACTGTCCCGCACTGCACGGCCGGACCCTGTGGACAACGCCCCGGCGCCAGCCGAAGTCCCGCACCCTGGCCACATGCCCGAACCCACCCCCGCCGAGGCGGCGGCGGCCGGCGCTGCCCGCGGGCGGGTCGGGTCGCCCGGGCCGCTCGGCGACGCCCGCGGGCGGTCCGGGCCGTTTACGCGCGCCGACGCCCTGGCCGCCGGCCACACGCCGGGCGCGATCCGGGTGCGGCTGCGCCGCGGGGACTGGCGACGGGTGCGGACCGGCGTGTACGTCGTACGGGCGGAGTGGGACGCGGCGCTCGCCAGCGAAGGCGGCTACTACAGCTCGACCGGCCCAGCCGGCTTCAGCCCGGTCAGCAGGGCGTTGTAGAACAATCCGGCCGGTACGACGGGTGAAAGCGCCTTCGCGTCGAACCAGGCCAGCCGCTGCCAAGTCCGGTAGCTGAACCAGAACCAGCGGGGACCGAGGCGCTGGGGGTTTACGGCGTACTCGAAGGTCCGGGCCGGCCAGCCGAACAGCGCCGCCATCAGCTCCTCGGTCCGCACCGACACGTCGACCGCCCCGGCCCGCAGCGCCATCCGGGCCAACCCGCCCGGGTCGAACGTGTGCAGGTCGACCATCCACTCCAGCCCGCCAGCCTCGCTGGCAGCCCGCAGCTCGTCGGCCGGACGCCCCCATCCGCGCAACCCGGGAAGCCTCGTAGCCCGGGTCGCCACCTCCCAGGTCGCCCGCGACAGTCGCCGCGCCACCACGTCGCCGTGCCGGGTCGGCTCGCCGGCAAAGACGAACCGGCCGCCGGGCTTGAGCACCCGCAGCACCTCCCGCAGCGCCAACTCCACGTCCGGGATGTGGTGCAGCACCGCGTGCCCGACCACCAGGTCGAACGTGTCGTCGTCGTACGGGATCGACTCGGCGTCCGCGACTCGCCCCTCGACCGAGAAGCCCAGTTCCTTGGCATTGCGCTGGGCCGCGGCGACCATGCCCGGGCTGATGTCGGTGACGTGGCCTTCGTCGAGTACGCCGGCCTGCTTGAGGTTGAGCAGGAAGAACCCCGTGCCGCAGCCGAGCTCCAGCGCTCGACCGTAGGGCCAACCCGCGGCGCCGGCGGCCAGCTCGAACCGGTCCCGGGCATAGGTGCGGCAGCGCTCGTCGAACGAGATCGACCACTTGGCGTCGTAGCTGTCCGCCTCCCAGTCGTGATAGAGGACGTTGGCGAGCTTGGGGTTGGAGCGCGCGGCAGTGAGGTCAGGCACCGCGGGCGGCGCCTCCGGGCGAGCGGCAGTGAGGTCCGGCGCCGTGGCCTCCGGCACCGCGGCCTCCGGCCGCCTCACCGTCCGCCGAACTCGGCCTTGCCCGGCCCGTTCGCGATGAAGCTGCGCATCCCGGTGATCCGGTCCTCGGTGGCGAACAAGCCGGTGAACAGCGCCCGCTCAATCGCCAACCCGGTGTCGAGGTCCACATCCAGCCCGGCGTCGATCGCCTCCTTGCAGGCCCGCAGCGCGTACGCCGGGCCGCGGGCGAGCTGCGCGGCCAGCTCGCGCGCCGCCGAGTAGACATCGTCCGGCGCGACCACCCGGTCGACCAGGCCGATCCGCAACGCCTCCTGGGCGTCGACGAACCGGCCGGTGAAACACAGCTCCTTGGCCTTCGCCGGCCCAACCAACCGGGACAGCCGCTGGGTCCCCCCCGCGCCGGGGATGACCCCGAGCAGGATCTCCGGCTGGCCGAGCTTGGCGTTGTCCCCGCAGATGCGCAGGTCGGCGGTGAGCACGAGCTCGCAGCCGGCGCCCAGGGCGTAGCCGGTGACGGCCGCGATCACCGGCTTCGGGATCTGCGTCACCGCGGTGAGCGAGCCCTGCAGCCCGCTAGAGCGGTCCACCATGTCGGCGTACGACATCTCGACCATCTCCTTGATGTCCGCGCCGGCGGCGAACACCTTGGGTCCGCCGTAGAGCACGACGGCCCGGACATCGGCCCGCTCGGTGGCCTCCAGCGCCGCGGCTCGGATCTCCTCCTGTACGGCGACGTTGAGGGCGTTCATCGGCGGCCGGTCCAGCCGGATGGTCCCGATGCTGTCCTCGACCTCGAGCTGAACGAACTCGGCCACGGTCACTCCCTGGTCAATCGGCGGTCGGCGAAGCGTACCGACGCACGCGGACGCAGCCGCCTGCGGCGGTCCGCCCACGTGACCGGGGCATTCCTCCCGCGGCGATATCCTGCGCTGGTGCAGCCTGTCAGCGTCTCCGCACCGGCCGGCCTTCTCGGCCGTCCGGGTCCGTCGGCCGGCCCTCCGGTCCCGCTGGACTCATTGGGCGGCCCTCTGGTCCGGCCGTGGCCCGGGAGTCCCAAGCCGCTGGGCGCCACCTGGGACGGCGAGGGGACGAACTTCGCGCTGTTCACCGAAGGTGCCGAGGCGGTCGAGGTTTGCCTGTTCGACGAGCAGGACCAGGAGACCAGGGTCGCGCTCGAAGAGTCGACGTACCACATCTGGCACGGCTACCTGCCGCAGGTTGGACCCCGCCAGCGCTACGGCTTCCGGGTGTACGGCAGCTTCGACCCGCACCGGGGAGCGCGGTTCAACCCGCACAAACTGCTGATCGACCCCTACGCCCGCGCCCTTGACGGCGAGCTCGTCCTCGACGACGCGATCTTCGGCCATGCTAACGACAGCGATGCCCGCAACCGCGACGACTTGGTGTCGGACCACCGCGACTCGGCGCCGTACGTGCCGAAGTCGGTGGTCACCTTCGACACATTCCCCTGGGGGAACAACCGCCGGCCGTGTACGCCGTGGTCCGACACCGTCATCTACGAGCTGCACGTCAAGGGCTTCACCGCCCGACACCCGGAGATCCCGCCGCAGCTGCGCGGCACCTACGCCGGACTGAGCCACCCGGCCGCCATCGACCACCTGGTCCGGCTGGGGATCACCGCGGTCGAGCTGCAGCCGGTGCACCACTTCGTCTCCGAGCCACACCTGCTCCGCCGAGGGCTGGGCAACTACTGGGGCTACAACTCGCTGGGGTACTTCGCCCCGCATGCGGCGTACAGCGCCAGCGGCAGCCGGGGCGAGCAGGTGCGCGAGTTCAAGGCGATGGTGCGTGCGCTGCACGCGGCGGGCATCGAGGTCATCCTCGACGTGGTCTACAACCACACCGCCGAGGGCGACGAGCGCGGGCCGACGCTGAGCTTCCGCGGCATCGACAACGCGGCCTACTACCGGCTGGACGAGCGCGAGCCGCGCCGCTACGTCGACTACACCGGCTGCGGCAACACCCTCAACGCCCGCAACCCCTACGTGCTGCAGCTCATCATGGACTCGCTGCGGTACTGGGTGACCGACATGCACGTCGACGGCTTCCGCTTCGACTTGGCCTCGGCGCTGGCGCGGGAGTTCTACGACGTCGACAAGCTGTCGGCGTTCTTCGACGTCATCCAGCAGGACCCGGTGGTCAGCGCCGCCAAGCTGATCGCCGAGCCGTGGGACATCGGCGCCGGTGGCTACCAGGTGGGCAACTTCCCGCCGCTGTGGACGGAGTGGAACGGCAAGTACCGCGACAGCGTGCGCGACTTCTGGCTGGGCAGCTCGCGCGGCGTCCGGCCCGGGGTCGGCGAACTCGGTTGCCGGCTCTCCGGCTCCAGCGACCTCTACCAGGAAGACGGTCGGCGGCCGTTCGCCTCGATCAACTTCATCACCTCGCACGACGGTTTCACGCTGCGGGACCTGACGACGTACGAGGGAAAGCACAACGAGGCCAACGGCGAGGGCAACCGGGACGGGGACAACCAGAACCGGTCCTGGAACTGCGGCGTCGAGGGTGCGACCGACGACCCGGCCGTCAACGCCGTCCGTCGCCAGCTGCAGCGCAACCTGCTGGCTACCCTGCTGCTGTCCACCGGCGTGCCGATGCTGCTGGCGGGCGATGAGATGGGGCGCACCCAGCACGGCAACAACAACGCCTACTGCCAGGACAACGAGGTCTCCTGGGTGGACTGGGACATCGGCCCGCACGAGGTTGCCCTGCTCGGCCTGGTCCGCCAGCTGCTGCGGTTGCGCCGCGACTCGCCGGTGCTGCGCCAGCACTCGTTCTTCCGCGGTCGGCCGGTGCACGACCAAGGGCTCAAGGACCTCGCCTGGTTCTCCCCGACCGGGCCGGAGATGGTCGACCGGGACTGGTGGCAGCCGGTGCTGACCATCGGCATGTACGTCGACGGAGAGAGCATCCGGTCCCGGGGGGCGCGGGGCGAGCGGGTCACCGACGCCTCCTACCTGACCCTGCTGCACGCCGGCAACGCCGAGCAGGAGTTCCGGTTGCCGGGGCCGCCGTGGGCGAAGCGGTACGACGTAGTGCTCGACACCGCGGCCGAGTCCACCCGACCGGGCGCCCCGGTGGTACGCCACCGCGCCGGCCGCCTGCTGCCGTTGCCCGCGCACTCCCTGTTGGTGCTGCGCGCGAACCGCTGAGCCGGCCGCTGTCCCGAAGCCGCTCAGCCGGCCGCCGACCTACGCCGTGACCACCAGCCCGAGCTCGGCCGGACCTGCCAGCAACGGGTGGTGCGGCCAGGCGCGCACGGTGTAGCCGAAGGCCCCGGTGCGATCCAGCGGCACGACGCCCCCGTAGCGGTACTGACCGTCGACCTGGTCCTGCAACCGCATCTGGACGAAGGTCGGCTCGTGCAGCACGTCCGCCTCGTCGACGCGCCCGTAGGCCGCCTGCACCTCGACGTCGTCCGGGGACAGACCACCGAGCTCCACCACCGCTCGCAGGGTCAGCGGCGTGCCCAGCTGCGGCGCGTCGCCCACGCCAACCGACTCGACGTGGCTCACTCGCACGCCGCTCCACCCGGAGGTGACGCTCGCGCGCCACGCCGCCAGCTCACGAGCCCCAGCGTACGACGACTGCGCCATCCGCCGCGCCGACTGCGCCGCCGGCGCGTACAGCTGCTCGACGTAGTCGCACAGCATCCGCGAGGCCAGCACCTGTGGCCCCAGCGACCGCAGCGTGTGCTTCACCATCTCCACCCAGCGCCGAGGTACGCCCGCCGAGTCCCGCGAGCCGTAGAAGCGTTCTTTGACCGATCCCTCCACCAGGTCGTACAGGGCCGCCGCCTCCAGCGCGTCGCGGCGGTCGGGATCGGACACGCCGTTGGCGCTCGGGATGGCCCAGCCGTTCTCCCCGTCGAACATCTCGTCCCACCACCCGTCCCGGATGGACAGGTTGAGCCCGCCGTTGAGCGCCGACTTCATGCCGGAGGTGCCACAGGCCTCGAGCGGGCGCAGCGGGTTGTTCAGCCAGATGTCGCAGCCAGCGTAGAGGTAGCGCGCCATCCCGATCCCGTAGTCCGGCAGGAAGACGATCCGGTGCCGCACCTTCGGGTCGTCAGCAAACCGCACCATCTGCTGCACCAGCGCCTTGCCGCCGTCGTCGGCGGGGTGGGACTTGCCGGCGATGACCATCTGCATCGGCCGGTCCGGGTCCAGCAACAGCGACCGCAATCGCTCCCGGTCGGTTAGCATCAGCGTCAGCCGCTTGTACGACGGCACTCGGCGGGCGAAGCCGATAGTCAACACGTCCGGGTCAAAGACCGTCTGGATCCAGCCCAGCTCGGCGTTGCTGGCGCCGCGCTGGATCCAGGACTCGCGCAGCCGGCCGCGGACCTCCTCGACCAGCCGGGCGCGCAGCACCCGCCGGGTCGACCAGACCACTCCGGCAGGCAGCTCGTCGATCCGCTCCCAGCCCTTGCCGCTGTAGAGCAGGTCCGGGCCGATCTGCTCTTCAGCGAGCTCGAAGACCTCCCGAGCCACCCAGGTCGGCGCGTGCACGCCGTTGGTGACCGAGGTGATCGGCACTTCGCCGACGTCGAAGCCCGGCCACAGGCCGGCGAACATCTCCCGGCTCACCTGACCGTGCAGCTTGCTGACGCCGTTGGCCCGCTGTGCCAGCCGCAGCCCCATCACGGCCATGTTGAACACCAGCGGATCCCCGCCCATGGGCTCCGCCCCCAGCGCGAGCACGCGGTCCACCGGGACTCCCGGCGAGGCGTTGTCGCCACCGAAGTGCAAGGCGATCAACTCGCGCGGGAACCTGTCGATACCGGCCGGCACCGGGGTGTGGGTGGTGAACACGGTCCCGGCCCGGACCACTTCCCGGGCCTCGTCGAAGGTCAGGCCGGCGGCGGTGAGCTCGCGGATCCGCTCCACGCCTTGGAAGCCCGCATGCCCCTCGTTGGTATGGAACACCTCCGGCGCCGCCGTCCCGGAGATGGCGCAGAACGCCCGCACCGCCCGGACTCCGCCGATGCCCAGCAGCATCTCCTGCAGCAGTCGGTGGTCGCTGCCGCCGCCGTACAGCCGGTCGGTGACAGTGCGCTCGGCCGGCTGGTTGCCCTCGATGTCGCTGTCGAGCAGCAGCAGCGGGACCCGACCGACCTGCGCCCGCCAGATCTGCGCCCGCAGCGCCCGGCCACCCGGCATCCCGACCTCCACCCGCACCGCCGGACCGTCCGCGGCGCGCAGCAGCTGGACGGGCAGGCCGTGCGGGTCGACGGGGGGGTAGCGCTCCAGCTGCCAACCGTCGGCGGACAGGGACTGCTTGAAGTAGCCACTACCGTAGAGCAGGCCGACGCCGATGATCGGTACGCCGAGGTCGCTGGCCGTCTTGAGGTGGTCCCCGGCGAGGATGCCCAAGCCGCCGGAGTACTGCGGCAGGACCTCGGTGATCCCGAACTCGGGCGAGAAATAGGCAATGGAGCGCGGTACGTCGGACAGGCTCTGGTACCAGCGGGCGCTGGTGAGGTAGTCGTCGAGGTCCTCGGCGGCATCGGAGAGCCGGCGCAGGAACCGGCGGTCCTTGGCCAGCGCAGCCATCCGCTCGGCGGAGACGGCACCGAGCAACCGGACCGGGTCGCCGCCGCACCTGCGCCAGGTCTCCGGGTCGACCGACTCGAACAGGTCGAGCGAGTCGGGGTGCCAGGACCAGCGCAGGTTCATCACCAGCCGGTCTAGGGGGGCGAGAGCTTCGGGCAGCGCGGCGCGCACGGTGAACCGGCGGAGGGCTTTCACGACACCGACCTTACGGCCGCGACCGGCGCTTCGACGCATTCGCGGCTCGGCTTCGCCGGGCCCTACCGAAAGCGCGACGACAACCGGTGCCGCCCGCGCCAGGCCCTACCGGTACGGTCAGCGCCGATGATTGGGCGCCTGGCTATCACCGACGTACAGCCCGTGGTGACGTGCGGGCTGCTGCCCGCGCGTGCGGTCGCGGGAGAGACAGTCCCGGTTCGAGCGACCGTGTTCCGCGAGGGCCACGACGCCGTCGCCGCCAATGTGGTGGCGCGCGCACCCGACGGCCGGACCGGGCCGTTCACTCGGCTGCGGATAACCGAGCCGGGAACCGACCGCTGGCTGGGAGCGGTTCACGTCGACCTCGAGGGGCTGTGGTCCTTCGTGATCGAGGCCTGGGGCGACCCGCTGGCGACCTGGCGGCATGATGCCGGGATCAAGCTGCCGCTGGGCCAGGACGTCGAACTGGTTTGCGAAGAAGGCGCCCGGCTGCTGGAGCGCGCCGCTGGCGGGGTGCCACCGGAGCGCCAGGACGGCGTGCGCTCAGTGGCCCAGCTACTGCGGGCGCCCGGGGTCGCACCCGGCACCAAGCTGGCCACCGCGCTGGACCCGGAGCTGACCGCAATGCTGGACGCGCATCCGGTGCGCGAGCTGGTGACCGCCTCCCCGGCGTACGAGATCTGGGTCGACCGGCCGCGAGCGCTGTTCGGCTCTTGGTACGAGTTCTTCCCGCGCTCGGAAGGCGCCAGCCTCGACCCGCCCCGCAGCGGCACGCTGCGCACCGCGATGGAGCGGCTGCCGGCCATCGCCGCGATGGGCTTCGACGTGGTCTACCTGCCCCCGATCCACCCGATCGGGCGGTCGTTTCGCAAGGGCGCGAACAACACCCCCACCCCCGGCCCGGACGACCCCGGCTCCACCTGGGCGATCGGTTCGGCCGAGGGTGGCCACGACGCCGTCCATCCCGAGCTGGGGACGCTGACCGACTTCGACGCCTTCGTCGCCCGGACTCGCGAGCTCGGCATGGAGGTGGCGCTGGACTATGCGCTGCAGGCCTCCCCCGACCACCCATGGGTGACCGAGCACCCGGAATGGTTCACCACCCGCGCGGACGGGTCGATCGCGTACGCCGAGAACCCGCCGAAGCGCTACCAGGACATCTACCCGATGAACTTCGACAACGACCCGGAAGGTATCTACGCCGAGTGCCTGCGGGTCTTGCGGCACTGGATGGACCACGGCGTACGGATCTTCCGGGTGGACAACCCGCACACCAAGCCACTGAACTTCTGGGAGCGGCTGATCGGCGAGGTCAAGCAGACCGACCCGGACGTGCTCTTTCTGGCCGAAGCATTCACCCGGCCGCCGATGATGCACACCTTAGCCAAGATCGGCTTCACCCAGTCCTACACCTACTTCACCTGGCGCACGGCGAAGTGGGAGCTCGAGGAGTACCTGACCGAGCTGGCCGGGGACGCCGCCGACTACATGCGGCCGAACTTCTTCGTCAACACTCCGGACATCCTGCACGCCTACCTGCAGTACGGCGGTCCGCCGGCGTTCAAGATCAGGGCAGTGCTGGCCGCCCTGCTGTCCCCCACCTGGGGGGTCTACTCCGGCTATGAGCTGGCCGAGCACGTCGCCGTCCGCGCCGGTAGCGAGGAGTACCTGAACTCGGAGAAGTACCAGTACCGGACCCGGGACTGGGCCGGCGCGGAGGCCGACGGGCGGTCGTTGGCGCCGTACCTGACGACGTTGAACCGGCTGCGCCGCGAGCATCCGGCGCTGCAACGGCTGCGCAACGTGCGCTTCCACCACGCCGACACGGCCGAGCTGATGGCCTGGTCCAAACGGGCCGAGGCGGCATCAGACGAGGACCCGGACGGGGACTCAGACGCCGACACCGTGATCGTCGTGGTCAACCTGGACCCGCACTCGGTCCGCGAAGGCATGCTGCACCTGAACATGCCCGAGCTGGGCTTCGACTGGGGCGACCGATTCGTCGTCACCGATGAGGTGACCGGGCAGACCTGGACTTGGGGCGAGCAGGCCTTCGTCCGGCTGGACCCGTTCATCGAGCCGGCGCACGTGCTGACCGTGCGGCGAGTGGGCCGGTGAGCGCGCCGGCCGAGCTGACCAGTCCGGAAGAGTCCCGCGATCCGCACTGGTACAAGCGCGCGGTCTTCTACGAGGTGCTCATCCGCGGCTTCGCCGACAGCAACGCCGACGGCACCGGCGACATCTGCGGTCTGACCGCGAAGCTGGACTACCTGCAGTGGCTGGGCGTGGACTGCCTCTGGCTGCTGCCGATCTACGCCTCGCCGTTGCGCGACGGTGGCTACGACATCAGCGACTTCACCTCCATCCTGCCGGAGTTCGGTGACCTCGGCGACTTCGTCCGGCTGGTTGAAGCGGCGCACGAGCGCGGCATCCGGGTGATCGCCGACCTGGTGATGAACCACACCAGCGACCAGCACGCCTGGTTCCAGGCGTCCCGGGCCGACCCGGACGGTCCCTACGGCGACTTCTACCTCTGGTCGGACACCGATGACCGCTACCAGGACGCGAGGATCATCTTCGTCGACACCGAGAAGTCCAACTGGACCTGGGACCCGGTCCGCGGGCAGTACTACTGGCATCGATTCTTCAGCCACCAGCCGGACCTGAACTACGAGAACCCGCAGGTGCGCGATGCCATGCTGGCGGTGCTGCGGTTCTGGCTGGACCTGGGCATCGACGGCTTCCGGCTGGACGCGGTGCCCTACCTGTTCGTGGCCGAGGGCACTAACTGTGAAAACCTGCCGGCCACGCACGCCTACCTCAAGCGGGTGCGCGCCGAGGTAGACCGGTTCTACCCGGACCGGGTGCTGCTGGCCGAGGCCAACCAGTGGCCGGCCGACGTCGTCGAGTACTTCGGTGACCCCGACGCCGGCGGGGACGAGTGCCACATGGCCTTCCACTTCCCGCTGATGCCGCGCATCTTCATGGCGGTCCGCCGCGAGCAGCGCTACCCGATCTCCGAGATCATGACCTCCACGCCGCACATCCCGGCGAACTGCCAGTGGGGCATCTTCCTGCGCAACCACGACGAGCTGACGCTCGAGATGGTCACCGACGAAGAGCGCGACTACATGTACGCCGAGTACGCCCGCGACCCGCGGATGAAGGCCAACATCGGCATCCGCCGCCGGCTGGCGTCACTGCTGGACAACTCCCGCGACCAGATGGAGCTGTTCACCGCGCTGCTGCTGTCGCTGCCGGGCTCGCCGGTGCTCTACTACGGCGACGAGATCGGCATGGGCGACAACATCTACCTCGGCGATCGCGACGGGGTGCGCACCCCGATGCAGTGGTCCCCGGACCGCAACGCCGGCTTCTCCTCCGCCGACCCGGCCCGGCTCTACCTGCCGGTGCTGATGGACCCGGTATACGGCTACCAGGCGCTCAACGTGGAGGCGACCACCCGGTCCTCGACCTCGCTGCTGCACTGGACCCGACGCATGATTGAGGTCCGCAAGCGGCACCCCACCTTCGGCCAGGGCAGCTACACCGAGCTCGGCTCGTCCAACCCCAGCGTGCTGGCCTTCGTCCGAGAGTTCGGCGATGACCTGGTGCTGTGCGTCAACAACCTCTCCCGGTTCCCGCAGCCGGTCGAGCTGGACCTACGCCGGTACGAGCGTCGCACCCCGGTGGAACTGGTCGGCGGCGTGCGCTTCCCCCGCATCGGGGAGCTGCCCTACCTGCTCACCATCGCCGGGCATGGCTTCTACTGGTTCCAGCTCAGCCGGACGGAGGACTGATGGCCGACCTGGACCAGGACGCTCTGGCCGAGCTGCTCGTTAACTGGCTGCCGACCCAGCGGTGGTACGCCGGCAAGGGCCGGCCACTGCGGCAGGTCGCCGTCGAGCAGGCCCTCGCGCTGACCGAACCGGCGTCGGCCACGGGGCCGCCGGGCCTGCACCTCGTGATCGCCCGGGTGGACTACGCCGATGGGCCGGCCGAGCGCTACTCGGTGCCGGTCGGCACCGCGGCGAAGCTGCCCGAGCGGCTGGACCACGCTCGGATCGGTCAACTGGGCGCCGGTGAGCTGACGGCGTACGACGCGGTCTTCGACGCCGAGCTCGCGACGGTGCTGCTGGCCCAGATCAAGGCTGGGGCGGTGGTCGGCGCGGTCTCCTTCGGCACCGAGCCCGGCGTGACGCTCGACACCACCCTGCCCAGCCGGGTCCAGGGCGGCGAGCAGAGCAACACCTCCGTGGTCTACGGCGACGACTACATCCTCAAGCTGTTCCGCCGCATCGCGCCGGGGGTGAACCCGGACCTGGAACTGACCCGGGCGCTGGGCCGGGTGGGGTGCGCCTACGTCGCCGCCCCGCTGGGGTCGATCGAGGGGCAGCTGGCCGGTACGCCGGTCACCCTCGGCATGCTGGCGCCGTTCCTGCGGACCGGGACCGACGGCTGGGCGCTGGCGACGACCAGCGTGCGCGACCTCTACGCCGAGGCCGACCTGCATGCCGACGAGGTTGGCGGTGACTTCGCCGGCGAGTCCGAGCGCCTCGGGCACGCCACCGCCGTGGTGCACGCCGACCTGGCCCGGGCACTGCCCACCGACCTGGCCACAGCCGCGGAGTCCCGGGCCACCGCCGGGCAGCTGGGCGAGCGCCTCGACGCCGCGCTGGCCGCTGTGCCGGAGCTGACGCCGTACGCCGAGGCACTTCGGGCGGCCTATGCCGAGGTCGCCGGGCGCACCGAACCGGTGCCAGTGCAGCGGATTCATGGCGACTACCACCTCGGCCAGGTGCTGCGGGTCGAGACGCGGTGGGTGCTATTGGACTTCGAGGGCGAACCGGCCCGGCCGTTGGCGGAGCGCACCCGGCTAATGTCACCACTGCGCGACGTGGCTGGAATGATGCGGTCGTTCGACTACGCTGCGCGGCACCTGCTCGCGGAGCACCTGAACGCGCCCGGGCTGACCTACCGGGCGAACGAATGGGCAGAGCGCAACAGCGAGGCGTTCTGTGACGGCTATGCCCAAGGCAGTGACCGCGACCCCCGCGAGGAGGCCGCACTGCTGCGGGCGTTCGAGCTCGACAAGGCGGTATACGAAGTGGTGTATGAAGCGCGGCATCGGCCCAGCTGGCTGACGATCCCGCTCGGGTCGATCGAGCGGTTGGTGGGCTGACATGGTCGACGCCGACCTGCCGGTCAACGGACCGTCCGAGCCGGAACCGGAGCCAACCCCTACGGGCGCGGCCGAGGACACGCCCGCCAAGAACGCGGCAGCCCGCAAGGCGGCGCCCGGTAAGGCGCCGGCCAAGCGAGCCGCCAGCGCTGGCGCCACCGCGGCGGCAGCGGCCGCGACCGCCGCCGCCACGGCGAAATCCACCACCAAGCGGACTGCGGCCAAGACCACCGCCAAGGCCGCCGCTGCCGCCAGCGCGGTGCAGGAGGCGGTCAAGGCCACCGGCACCGCCGGCACGCCGGCCGGCACCGACGACGGCGCGTCGGCCCGGCGCGTCGAGCTGGAGCGCATCGTCGGCGGCTCGAACGCACAGCCGCACTCGGTCCTGGGCGCGCACCCAGAGGGCGGCCGAGTGGTCGTACGCACCCTGCGGCCGGAAGCCCGCAGCGTCACGGTGGTGGCCGGGGACGACCGCACCCCGATGGAGCACGTCCACGGCGGCGTCTTTGTTGGCGAGCTCGAGCGCGACACCGTGCCCGACTACCGCCTGGAAGTCACCTATGACACCGGCACGTTTCTCCTCGACGACCCGTATCGCTACCTGCCTACGCTCGGCGAGATCGACCTGCACCTGGTGGGTGAGGGCCGACACGAGGAGCTGTGGAAGGTTCTCGGCGCGCACCTGCGCCGCTACGACACCCCGGCGGGCCCGGTCACCGGCACGTCGTTCGCGGTGTGGGCGCCCAACGCGCGCGGCGTCCGAATCGTCAGTGACTTTAACTACTGGGATGGTCGCGGCTACTCGATGCGCTCGCTCGGAGCCTCCGGAGTGTGGGAGCTGTTCGTGCCCGGCGTCGGCAAGCACGCGACGTACAAGTACGACGTGCTCGGGGCGGACAGCGTGTGGCGGCAGAAGGCCGACCCGTTCGCCTTCGCCACCGAGGCCCCCCCGGCCACCGGGTCGGTGGTCTGGGACTCCGACTACACCTGGGGCGACGCCGACTGGATGACCGGGCGGGCGGGCACCCGCTGGCATGCGGCACCGATGAGCGTCTACGAGGTGCATCTGGGCTCGTGGCGCGTCGGGTTGTCCTACCGCGACCTGGCCGAGCAGCTGGTCGACTACGTGGCCGAAACCGGCTTCACCCACGTCGAGCTGCTACCCGTGGCCGAGCACCCCTTTGGCGGGTCGTGGGGATACCAGGTGTCGGCCTACTACGCGCCGTCGGCCCGGTTCGGGTCTCCGGACGAGTTCCGGTACCTGGTCGACCGGCTGCACCAGGCCGGCATCGGCGTACTGATCGACTGGGTGCCGGCGCACTTCCCGAAGGACGCCTTTGCGCTGGCGGACTTCGACGGCACGCAGCTCTACGAACACGATGACCCGCGCCGCGGCGAGCATGCGGAGTGGGGGACGTTGGTCTTCAACTACGGCCGCAACGAGGTGCGCAACTTCCTCATCGCCAACGCGCTGTTCTGGCTGGAGGAGTTCCACATCGACGGCCTGCGGGTCGACGCCGTGGCCTCCATGCTGTACCTCGACTACGCGCGCGAGGAGGGCGAGTGGCTGCCCAACCAGTATGGCGGGCGGGAGAACCTCGAGGCCGTGCAGTTCCTGCAGGAGATGAACGCCACCGTCTACCGGCGGGTGCCGGGCGTGGTGACCATCGCCGAGGAGTCCACCGCCTGGCCGGCGGTCTCGCGGCCGACTCATCTTGGCGGTCTGGGCTTCGGCCTCAAGTGGAACATGGGCTGGATGCACGACACGCTCGACTACGTCAGTCGGGCGCCGATCTTCCGGTCGTATCACCACCACCAGATGACGTTCTCGATGATGTACGCCTACACCGAGAACTTCGTCCTGCCGATCTCGCACGACGAGGTGGTGCACGGCAAGGGGTCGCTGCTGCGCAAGATGCCGGGGGACCGCTGGCAGCAGTTGGCGACCGTGCGCGCGCTGCTCGCCTACATGTGGGCGCATCCCGGCAAGCAGCTGCTGTTCATGGGGTGTGAGTTCGCCCAGGAGTCGGAGTGGTCGCACGACCGCTCGCTGGACTGGTGGGTGCTCGACAACCCCGACCACCGCGGCGTTCACAGCCTGGTGCGGGACCTGAACGCGGCGTACCTGGACACGGCGGCCTTGTGGTCGCAGGACACCGACCCGGCCGGCTTCTCCTGGATCGATGCCAACGACGCCGCCAGCAACGTCTTCTCGTTCCTGCGCTGGGGGTCCGATGGGTCGGTGATCGCCTGCCTGGCCAACTTTGCGGGCATGCCGCAGGAGGGGTACCGGATCGGGTTGCCGTTCGCCGGCAGCTGGCGCGAGGTGATCAACACCGACGCGGACG
>JADGOU010000093.1 GCA_017882835.1 Frankiaceae bacterium
ACCGCAGCCGGCGCACACCTCCGGCCGGTGGCGGACCCGCTCGGCCGGCGTCGCCACCTGGCCCAGCGTCGCCCCCGGGTGCCCCGGCTGACCGCCGGGCTGGCGGTCGGTGCGCTCCCGCCGCGACCGCGGCGCCGGCTTGGCGTAGCCCTCGCTCGACGGCGGCCGATGCGAGTTGCGCGGGTTCTGGTCCACCCGCCGGCGCAGCTTGGCGACCTCCTCGCTCAGCAGCCGGTTGCGCTCGCGCAGCGCCGCGTTCTCCGCCGCGCGCCGCTGGTCGCGTTCGACCAGCGCCTCGGTGCGCTCACCGAGCAGCTGGCAGGTCAATCGCAGCTCCGCGTTCTGGGCGCGCAACTCCGCCAGCTCGGCGCGCAGCCGAAACATCGGAGCTTGCTTGCGCCAACGTCGGCCGCCAAGGGGGAAGTCGCGGTCCACACCGATCGCTGGTGCGACCGAGGACCACCACTGTGGCGATCAACCGTCACGGATCAAGGTAACACGCCGTCAGGGCTGAAGAACCAGGTGAGCAGTTACTCGGCGTGAAGCCGTTCCGCAAGCCGAACCATCTACCGAACAAGGCCCCACCACCGAGCTTGCGCTGACGTTGCGGGACGCCGAGGTGCCCGGATACCCTGCCCGCGATAATGCCCGGTGAAGGCGCGACAACTGCTACACCGGAAAATAGCCAAGTTCGCTCGCCTGCTACCGCGACCCCCATTGAGCGACAGCCTGCTGCGCGGGTGACGGAACTCTAAACGACTCTAAACGGCGTAGGCACGTAGATACGTAACTACGTGCCTACGCCGTTTAACTTGGGTCGAGGTATACGGGGGTCTACGCGGCGTCAGCGGCCGAAGCTGGGTCCGTCACGGCCGGCGTCGTGGCCGTAGTCGGGGGTGTCGTGGTCGTGGCTGCGCAGGCGCTGCAGGGACTCGTCCGCGGCGCGAGCGGCGAGGACGGCGGCCCGGTTCGCGGCCGTCTGCTGCGCGAGCTCGCGGTCGGTGCGCCAACTGTCGTGAGCGACCCGGCGGCAGCCTGCCGCCGTACTGTGCGCCGGTGCACTTCGACCGCCGCCGCGGGTGGCGACTTCCCGTCGGCGGGGTCTGGTAGCAAGGCCGCGTGGCCCGTCCCGCCGACACCCCGGCACCAATGAATCCCGTCGCCCGGGTGGCCGTTGACGTACCGCTGGCGCATCTGGACCGACCGTTCGACTATCTGGTGCCCGAGCGGCTCGCGGCCCAGGCCGTGCCCGGGTGTCGGGTGCGCGTTCGCTTCAATGGCCTGCTGGTCAATGGCTTTGTGCTGGCGCGGGCCGCGGCCAGCGAGTTCGCCGGCGGATTGCAGCCGCTGACCCGGGTGGTTTCCGCGGAGCCGGTGCTCTCGGCCGAGGTGGCCGGTTTGGCCCGAGCGGTGGCTGACCGATACGCCGGCACGCTGGCCGACGTGCTGCGGTTGGCGGTGCCGCCGCGCCGCGCCGCGGTGGAGCGGGAACCGCTTGTTCCGCCCGGCGTGCCGCCGTCGGATCGGCTGTCAGCCGGGACCTGGCAGCGGTACGTCGGTGGGCCGGCGTTTCTGGCCGGTGTCACGCAGGGCCGATCCGTGCGTGCGGTGTGGACGGCAGTGCCTGGAGACACCTGGTGCGTCGAGATCGCCGCCACGGTCGCGGCCTGCCTCGCCGGCGGGCGCGGGGCGCTGGTCGTTGTGCCGGATGCTCGAGACGTGGCCCGGGTGGATGCCGCGCTCGGCGCCGCGCTGGGGCCCGGTCGACACGTCGCGCTGACCGCCGACCTCGGACCCGCCAAGCGCTACCGGCGGTGGCTGGCGGTTCGCCGGGGGGTGGTGTCGGCAGTGGTCGGCACCCGGGCGTCCATGTTCGCGCCGGTCGGCAACCTTGGGCTGGTGGTGGTGTGGGACGACGGTGACGACCTGCACGCCGAGCCGCAGGCGCCGTACCCACACGTCCGCGACGTGCTGGTGCTGCGGGCGCACCGCATCGGTGCCGGCGCGCTGGTCGGTGGGTTCGCTCGGACAGCGGAGGGGGAGGCGCTGCTGGCGTCCGGGTGGGCCAAGGCGTTGGCGGCGCCGCGGGACGTCGTGCGATCAGCGGCGCCGCGGGTAGCCGTCGCCACTGACGACGCGGTCCTGCAGTCGGATCCGGCCGCTCGGGCCGCCCGACTGCCCTCGCCGGCAATCCAGACGGCTCGGCAGGCCTTGGCGGCCGACGCCCCGGTGCTGGTGCAGGTGCCCCGCCGCGGGTACGTCCCGGTGCTCGCGTGCGCCGACTGCCGGGCGTCGGCTCGGTGCGTGACCTGCGCCGGGCCACTCGGTCTGGCCGCCGGCGGCCCGGACGCCGTGCCCGGCTGCCGCTGGTGCGGCCAGCAGGCAACCGGCTGGCGGTGCGTGCACTGCGACAGCGACCGACTGCGCGCGGTCGTGGTCGGCGTGCGGCGGACCGCCGAGGAGATCGGCCGCGCTTTCCCGGACGTGCCGGTCGTCACCTCCGGCCGGGATGGCGTTCTGGCCGCGGTGCCTGGGCAGTCGGCGTTGGTCGTCTGCACGCCGGGCGCCGAGCCGGTCGCCGCCGGCGGGTACGGCGCGGTGCTACTGCTCGACGGCTGGGCGCTGCTCGCCCGGCCGGACTTGCGGGCGGCCGAGGAGGCGTTGCGCTGCTGGTTCGCCGCCGCGGCGCTGGCCAGGTCCGGGACGGCGGGCGGGCGGGTCGTGATCATGGCAACTGCGGGGGTGCCGGCCGTGGAGGCGTTGGTGCGGTGGGACCCCGGTTGGGCGGCTGGGCGAGAACTGCGGGATCGGGCCGAGCTGCGGTTCCCCCCGGCGGTGCGAATGGCCAGCCTCACCGGGACACCGGCCGGCGTCGCCGAACTGCTAGCGGGCGCCGAGCTGCCGGCCAGCGCCGAGTTGCTGGGGCCGGTTGCCGTGGTTACGTCGCCGCCCGGACCTGGGCCGCCGCCGGGTGCGGAGCCGGTCGCCGAGCGGATGCTGGTGCGGGTGTCGCGCGCGGACGGTCCGGCGCTCGCAGCCGCGCTCAAGGCGGCCAGCGCGGCCCACGCCGCTCGCGGAAGCGCGTTCTCCGCGGCCGCGCGCGCTGGGGTGCGGCTTGATCCGATCGAGGTCGGCTGACCGCAGCCGGGTCCCGCCGAGCTCGGCCGACCTCGGCGGCTGGCCCGTCGGCCGGTATCCTGGGCCGACATCGCCGCTCACCGTCGTACCCGGGAGTCCGTTCGCGTGGCCGTCCAGCCGATCCGCCTCTTCGGTGACCCGGTGCTGCGCACGCCCACGGAGCAGGTGACGACCTTTGACAAAGAGCTCCGCAAGCTGGTCAAGGACCTCACCGACACCATGATCGACGCGCCGGGGTCGGGGCTGGCCGCGCCGCAGGTGGGCGTCAGCCTGCGGGTCTTCACCTACGACGTCGGCGACGTCATCGGACACCTGGTGAACCCGGTCATCGGCCCGGTCAGCGAGGCGGAGCTCGACGGGGACGAGGGCTGCCTGTCCATCCCGGGGCTGGCCTTCCCACTCAAGCGGCACGAGCGGGTGGTGGCCGCCGGCCAGAACATGCACGGCGACCCGGTGGTGATCGAGGGCAGCGCGCTGCTGGCCCGCTGCATCGAGCACGAGGTCGACCACCTCGACGGCATCCTGTTCGTCGACCGGCTGGACCGGGACACCCGCAAGGCCGCGATGAAGGCGATCCGCGAGGCGGCGTGGTCGGGGGAGCCGGTGCCCCGGGTGCGGGTTTCGCCGCACCCGCTGTTCGGCTCCACCCGCTAGCGCGTGCGCCTGGTCTTCGCCGGTACGCCGCAGGTCGCGCTGCCGGCGCTGCGGGCGCTGCTGGACTCGTCGCGGCACGAGGTCGTTGCCGTGCTGACCCGGCCGGACGCGCCCGCCGGCCGCGGCCGCCGGGTGACGGCGAGCCCGGTGGCCGAGCTAGCGGCGGCCGCGGGGGTGGAGCGCTTGCAGCCGGCTCGGCCCGCCGAGCCCGCCTTCCTCGACCGGCTCCGCGAGCTGGCCCCGGACTGCTGCCCGGTGGTCGCTTACGGCGCGCTGCTGCCGCGGGCCGCCCTCGACGTCCCGCGGCACGGCTGGGTCAACCTGCACTTCTCGCTGCTGCCCGCCTGGCGCGGGGCCGCGCCGGTGCAGCACGCGATTCTGCACGGCGACGAGGTGACCGGCGCCTCGACGTTCCGGATTGAGGAGGGGCTCGACACCGGCCCGGTGTACGGCGTGCTGACCGAGACCGTGCGTTCCACCGACACCGCCGGCGACCTGCTCGGCCGGCTCGCGGAGGCTGGCGCGCGGCTGCTCGTGGCCACCCTGGACGGCATCGAGGACGGCGAGTTGGTCGCGATGCCGCAACCAGCCGACGGGGTGTCGCTGGCGCCCAAGTTGTCGACCGCCGACGTCCGAGTGGACTGGAGCCAGCCGGCGATGGCGGTCGACCGGCTGCTCCGGGCGGCCACGCCGGCGCCTGGGGCGTGGACGACCTTTCGGGACCGGCGGCTCAAGCTCGGACCGGCGCGCCCGGCCGCGGGCGAGTTGAGTTCGGGACAGTTGGAGGTGCGTGGCCACGACGGGGTCGTGGTCGGGACCGGCCGGGGCGTCGTAACCCTCGGCGACGTCCAGCCGGAGGGCAAGGGCGCCATGCCGGCGCTGGACTGGGCGCGCGGCGTACGCCTGGGCGCCGACGACCGGCTGGGGTGACGTGGCTGGCTCTGGTCGGCGCCGTCCGACCCGCGTCACCACGCCTGTCCGCCGCCCGACCCCGCCCGACCCCGCCCGGCTGGCGGCGTACGACGTGCTGCGCGCCGTCGACACCCGGGACGCCTACGCCAACCTGGTGCTGCCGGGGTTGCTGCGGCAGCGGCGGCTGGACGCCCGCGACGCGGCGCTCGCCACCGAGCTGGCCTACGGGACGCTGCGCGCGACCGGCACGCTGGACGCGGTACTCGCCCGCTGCGCCAGCCGCCCGGTGGCCGAGATCGACCCGCCGGTGCGAGACCTGCTCCGCCTGGGCGCCTACCAGCTGCTGCGCACCCGCGTCCCGGCGCACGCCGCGGTCTCAACCACGGTGGCGCTCACCCGCGCGGTGGCGTCCGGCGGGGCTGCCGGCTTCACCAACGCGGTGCTGCGGCGCGTTTCCGAACGGTCGCAGGCGGAGTGGGTGGCCGAGATCGCGCCGCCGTTCGACGAGGATGCGGCCGGGCATCTGGCGCTGGCAGAAGACCACCCGCGTTGGGTGGTCGGCGCCTTTCGGGACGCCCTCGGTGGCGACCTGGCGGAGACCGCCGCCGCGCTGGCCGCCGACAACGTCGCGCCGGCCGTCCACCTGGTCGCTCGACCCGGCTCCGTCTCCCGCGCGGAGCTGCTGGAGGTCACCGGCGGTCTCGGCAGTCCGGGACCGTGGTCGCCGTACGCCGTCCGGCTGGCCGGAGGCGACCCCGGGGCGCTGGCGGCGGTGCGCGCCGGCCGGGCCGGCGTGCAGGACGAGGGTAGCCAGCTCGCGGCGCTGGTGCTGGCGCGCGCGCCGCTCGGCGTTGGGTTGGATCGGGTGTGGCTGGACGCCTGTGCCGGTCCCGGTGGGAAGGCGGCGCTGTTGGCCGGGCTTGCCGCCGAGCGCGGCGCCGCCCTGCTGGCCGCGGACCGGGCGCCGCACCGGGCCCGACTGCTCGCCGGCGCGTTGGCGGTTGCCGCGTCCGGTCAGCCGGCGACGCGGGCTCTTGCGGTTGTTGCCGACGCCACCGTCCCGGCGTGGGCGGCCGGCTCGCTGGACCGGGTGCTCGTCGACGCCCCGTGTACCGGCCTGGGGGCGTTGCGGCGCCGGCCGGAGGCCCGCTGGCGGCGCCGGCCGGCCGACGTACCGGGACTGAGCGCGCTGCAGCGGGAGCTGCTGCGGCGTGCCGTGACGGCCGTGCGACCGGGCGGTGTCGTCGGCTACGTGGTGTGCTCACCGCACTTGGCCGAGACCCGCGCGGTGGTGGCCGACATCCGCCGCGAGTGCCCGGATGTCGAGCAGCTGGACGTGCGGCCGCTGCTGGCCGGCGTACCGGATCTGGGGGACGATCCCGCGGTGCAGCTGTGGCCGCACCGGCATGGCACGGATGCGATGTTTCTGGCGCTGCTGCGCCGGCGTTCCTGAGCGACGGTCCGCCGGCGTCGTGAGCGCGCTGCGCCGGCGGCGCAGTCGCGCGGCCCCCTCCGCAGATCGTGGTGCCGCCAGCGCACGCCGGTACGGCGTGTCGCGGGCCGTGGCTGCACCACGATCGTTTGGGCGGCAAGAGTCGGCGATTGTCGCGACAGCAGGTGTCAGGCGGCTTGGTCCAGCGCTTGTATCGTCGCGCGGCGGAGGTCATCAGGCCGGAGCCCCGCATCGGTGATGACCTTGGCTGCCAGGCCGTCACCCTCGCGCAGGAGTCCGAGCAGGATGTGCTCGGTACCGATGTGGTCGTGGTGCAAGTGGATGGCCTCGCGCAGCGACAGCTCGAGGACCTTCTTCGCCCGGGTAGTGAACTTCGTCCGGCGCCCGGACCCACGCCGGCCTAGACCGCGGCGAGGGGGCGTGGGCGGCTGCAGTGCCTCCGGACCGAACGACTCCTCGATCCGGTTCAGTACCTCGTCCACGTCTATCCCGATGTCCTGCAGGGCGCTGGCCTCCTCGTCGGTGAAGAACTTCGACGGTGGACCGACCAGCCGCTCGACCTCCGCGCGCACCTGCCCCGCGGTCAGTCCAGCCTCGGTCAGCACCGTGCGGGCAATGCCGGCCTCGGCGGACAGCAATGCCAGCAACAGATGCTCGGTGCCGACATACGGCTGGTGCAGCTGCCGGGCTTCCTGCTGGGCCCGCATCACCACCGCGCGGGCCGGCTCGGTGAAGCGCTCGAACATGTCAGTCCTCCGGGGTGACTCGGGCCGGCACCTGACCGGCGTATTTCTTGTGCACTGCCTGCTTGCTGATCTCGAGCGCCTCGGCGACGTCCTGCCAGGACCAGCCCTGCCGGCGGGCGTTGTCGACCTGCAGTGCCTCGAGCCGTTCGGCCAGCCGACGTAGCGCGAAAGCGGCCCGCAAGCCGGTCCGCGCGTCCGGACTGCTGGCGGCCACCGCCAACGCGGTCGTCTCACTCATGCGTCAACCATAGTTGACTTACGTCCAAGGCGTCAACAGATGTTGCCGATGGCTGGCGCAAGACATACCGCGGCCGTCGTACAGTGCGGCCGTCTCGCCGAGACCGTCTCGCCGAGACCGTTTCGAGGAGTGTCTGCCGTGGCCGCCCAGCTAGCGCCGAGCATCCTGGCCGCAGACTTTGCCCGGCTCGCGGATGCGGCGGCGGCCGTGGCCGGCGTCGCCGACTGGCTGCACATCGACGTGATGGACAACCACTTCGTACCCAACCTGACGCTCGGGCTGCCGGTCGTGCAGAGCCTGTTGGCCGCGACGGCGCTGCCGCTGGACTGCCACCTGATGATTGACGACCCGGACCGATGGGCCCCCGGCTACGCCGAAGCCGGGGCGGGCAGCGTCACCATCCACGCCGAGGCCGCCGCCGACCCGGTGGCCACGGCGCGCGCCATCCGGGCGACCGGCGCCAGGGCCGGGCTGGCGGTCAAGCCCGGCACGGCGCTGACGCCGTACGCCGATCTGCTCGCGGAGTTCGACCTGCTGCTGGTGATGACCGTGGAGCCCGGCTTCGGGGGCCAGGCCTTCATCGCCGAGATGCTGCCCAAGGTGGCGCGGGCGCGGTCGCTGGTGCAGGGCTCGGGCCTGGCGGTCTGGGTGCAGGTCGACGGCGGCATCGACGCCGAGTCGATCGAGCGGTGCGCCGAGGCGGGGGCGGACGTGTTCGTTGCGGGTTCGGCCGTGTACGGCGCGGCGGACCCGGCGGCGGCGGTTACGCAGCTGCGGACGGCGGCGGAGCGGGCCATGCGCCGCCGCCCAGCCTGACCCGCCCATACTGACCGGTCGCGACCCCGCGTCCCCGCGCCCCGCGTCCCCGCGTCCCGCGCCCCCCGTCCCCGCGTCCCCGCCAAACTCCGATGTTGAGCACCCGTGCGTATCCCGCGCGGCGATCCGCACCTGGGCTCAACATCGGCGGGACGCAGGCGCGAGCGAGTGCAGCGCGCTGATGGCGCGAGGGAGTGTCACTCGCGAGGGGTTTTCGACGGCGCGCCGCCGGGCGTGTCAAGATGTGCCGGCAATGCAGCGAAGCACGCGCGCTCCGGGGTCGGTGCAACTCCGAACCGGCGGTGACAGTCCGCGACCCGGCCGCCTCGGCGGTTGGTTGACCCGGTGGAACTCCGGGACCGACGGTGAAAGTCCGGATGGGAGGCAGCGCGCGGGCGCCGAGCCGCCGCGCCGCCGGGCGAGCACCCGGAGGCGCCCAGCGGTCGGCTATCGCCGTGCGCGGCCGGCCGACTGCAGGCCGGCGCGCCGGTCGCCCGCGTCCTCTCGCCCGTCACCGGCCAGCGCGCTCGAGTGAGCGCGGGAGGTGGCTGGGCGTGAGGGCGGCAACGAAGCGGCCGGAGTCCGGCGACCGTGCCGGCGCTTGCGCGGCGGAGCGGGCCGCGATGAGCCGGGCGATCGAGCTGGCCGCCCTTGGCCTCGGCACCACCAGTCCCAACCCGGTGGTCGGCTGCGTGATCTTGGACCGGACCGGCGCGGTGGTCGGCGAGGGCTACCACGCCGCCGCCGGTGGACCACACGCCGAGGTGGTCGCCCTGGCCGGCGCGGGCGTCCGCGCCACCGGCGGCACTGCCGTGGTCACCCTGGAGCCCTGTCACCACACCGGCCGCACCGGCCCGTGCACCGCCGCGCTGCTCGCCGCCGGCATCGTCCGGGTCGTGTCCGCCGTGGCGGACCCGAACCCCGCCGCCACCGGGGGAGCCGCCGCTCTGCGGGCCGCCGGCGTCGACGTGGTCGGCGACGTGCACACCGCGGAGGCGGCCCGCGGCAACGAGGCGTGGCTGCTCGCCGTACGCGAAGGGCGTCCGTTCGTCACTTGGAAGTACGCCGCCTCGCTGGACGGCCAGGTGGCGGCCGCCGACGGCAGCTCACAGTGGATCACTTCAGCCGCCGCCCGGGCCGACGTGCACCGGCTCCGGGCACGCTCCGACGCCGTCATCGCCGGCGTCGGCACCGTGCTGGCCGATGACCCGGCGCTGACGGCCCGCCCGGACGGGACCACCCTCGACCGCCAGCCACTCCGGGTTGTGGTCGACAGCTGCGCCCGGACGCCGCTCACCGCGGGGGTCCTCGGCGGCTCCGCCCGGACGCTGGTCGCGGTCACTGCGGATGCGCCAGCGCAGCGGGTCGACGCCCTGCGCCGAACC
>JADGOU010000094.1 GCA_017882835.1 Frankiaceae bacterium
GCGGCTGCGGGTCGCCAACCCCGATCCGGCGTTCCACACCTTCGTCGCTGCGCGGCAGCGGCTGGCCGGTGTCGAGCCGCCGCGGGACGCGCCGAGCGGCTTCGCGATGGCGGTGCGCCGCCAGCACGACCAAGTCGAGCTCGGTGGTCAGAACGTGCTCGAGGTCGAGCTGTGGTACGACGTGCCGAAGGGCGCGCCAGTGAGTGGTGTCCGGCTGTCGGGTGATAGCGATCCCGAGGGCTTCCAGAGCGACCAGACGGTCGCCCACGCGCCCGACGGCGTGCTGGTGCCCCTGACACCCGCGCGGTGAGCGCGTAACCAGCGCGCCGCTCTGCCGCAGCCGCGTCCGCACCGAGTCCAGCCGGTGGAAGCGGTGCTGAGCATCGCCGCGGTGCTGAGCATCGCTGTGACGATTGCCCGCCGCCGGTCCGCCGGTTCCTGGCAGATGCGCCGACCGGTCCGGTTACGCTGAGCACATGTGTGGAATCGTTGGGTACGTCGGGGATCAAGAGGCGCTGGGTGTCGTCATGGACGGCCTGCGCCGACTGGAGTATCGCGGCTACGACAGCGCCGGGGTGGCCATCCTCGACGGCGGCCTGACCGTCGAGCGCCGCGCCGGCAAGCTGGCCAACCTGGACAAGGAGGTCACCGCGCATCCGCTAACCGGCACCACCGGGATGGGCCACACCCGCTGGGCCACCCACGGCGCGCCGACCGACCGCAACGCCCACCCACAAACCAGCTGCGATGGCGCGGTCGCCGTGGTGCATAACGGGATCATCGAGAACTTCGCCCGGCTGGCCGCCGACCTAGAAGACCGCGGGCACGAACTGGCCAGCGACACCGATACCGAGGTGGTCGCCCACCTGCTGGAGGAGCAGTTCACCGGGGACCTGGCCGAGGCGATGCGCACGGTCTGCCGGCAGCTCGACGGTGCGTTCACCCTGGTCGCGCTGCACCGGGACGCGCCCGGAGTGGTGGTTGGCGCCCGGCGCAACTCCCCGCTCGTGGTCGGCGCCGGCGACGGGGAGTACTTCCTCGCCAGCGACGTCGCCGCCTTCATCGCGCACACCCGCGACGCGGTCGAGCTCGGCCAGGACCAGGTGGTGGAGCTGCGGCGCGACGGCTACACGGTGACCGACTTCGCCGGGGGGCCGGTCGACGTCAAGGCCTACCACGTCGACTGGGACGCCAGCGCGGCGGAGAAGTCGGGTTACCCCTACTTCATGCTCAAGGAGATCGCCGAGCAGCCGGTCGCGGTGGCCAGCACGCTGCTGGGGCGGTTCGCCGACAACGGCAACCTCATGCTCGACGAGCTCCGGCTCGACGAGGACGAGCTGCGCGCGGTGGACAAGGTCTTCATCGTCGCCTGCGGAACGGCGTACCACGCGGGGCTGATCGCGAAGTACGCGATCGAGCACTGGACCCGGCTGCCGTGTGAGGTCGAGATGGCCTCGGAGTTCCGCTACCGCGACCCGGTGCTCGACCGGGCGACGCTGGTGGTCGTGATCAGCCAGAGCGGCGAGACGATGGACACGCTGATGGCGGTCCGGCACGCCCGCGAGCAGGCGGCCCGGGTGGTCGCCATTTGTAACACCAACGGCTCGACCATCCCGCGCGAGTCTGACGCCGTGCTCTACACCCGCGCCGGCCCGGAGGTCGGGGTCGCCGCGACCAAGACCTTCCTGACCCAGATCACCGCGACGTACCTGCTGGCGCTCTACCTGGCGCAGGTGCGCGGCACCATGTACGGCGACGAGATCACCGACATCGTCGAGCAGCTGCAGGGCGCCCCGGCGCTCATCCAGGCGACGCTGGCCACCGTAGAGCCGGTGCGGGCGCTGGCCCGCGAGCTGGCAGGTGCCCCCGCGGTGCTCTTCCTCGGTCGGCACGTCGGCTACCCGGTGGCCCTGGAGGGAGCGCTCAAGCTCAAGGAACTCGCCTACATGCACGCCGAGGGGTTCCCGGCCGGAGAGCTCAAGCACGGCCCGATCGCGTTGGTCGAGGACGGTCTGCCAGTGGTCGTCGTGGTGCCGTCTCCCCGCGGCCGCAATGTGCTGCACGGCAAGATGGTGTCGAACATCCAGGAGATCCGGGCTCGTGGCGCCCGCACCATCGTGATCGCCGAAGACGGGGACAATGACGTCACGCCGTACGCCGACTCGGTGATCCGGGTGCCGCAGCTGCCGACGTTGCTGGCGCCGCTGGTGACCACCGTGCCGCTGCAGGTCTTCGCCTGTGAGCTGGCGCTGGCCAAGGGCCACGATGTCGACCAGCCGCGCAACCTGGCCAAGTCGGTCACGGTCGAGTAGCCGGCGTGGCGGTCGCCGGTGTCGGCGTCGACCTGGTCGAGGTGGCCCGGTTCACCGCGATGCTGGCGCGCACGCCCGGTGTCGCGGACCGGCTGTTCACCGCTGGCGAGGTGGCCACCGCGGGCACCGGCCCGGCCGCAGCGGCTCGGTTGGCGGCCCGGTTCGCCGCCAAGGAGGCGCTGAGCAAGGCCCTCGGCGCGCCCGTCGGGCTGCACTGGCACGATGCCGAGGTGGTCACCGAGCCCTCCGGACGTCCGACCCTGCGGGTCAGCGGTACCGTGGCCGCGGTGGCGGCGGCACTCGGCGTACGGCGCTGGCACGTCTCGCTGAGCCACGACGGGGGGTTGGCGACCGCGGTGGTGGTGGCCGAGACGTGACGGTCCCATGAGACCGACATGAGATCCGCCCATCCGGTGGCGCAGGTGCGGGCGGCCGAGGCCGCCCTCATGGCCCGGTTGCCGACCGGCACGCTGATGCAGCGGGCGGCCGCCGGGCTGGCCCACCGGGTCGCCCAGCAGCTGGGCGCCCGGCACGGCGGCGTGTACGGCGGGCGCATCGCGCTGCTGGTCGGCCGCGGCAACAACGGGGCGGACGCGCTGTGGGCCGGGTCTCGGCTGGCCCGCCGGGGCGCGCGGGTGGAGGCGCTAACACTGGGCGACGTCGACGCCACCGCGCGGGCGGCGCTGCTGCGAGCCGGCGGTCGGTGCCGGCCGGCAGAGAATTCGGGCACGTTGGCGGTGCTCGCGGCCGCCGACGTCGTGGTCGACGGCATCCTCGGCATCGGCGGCCGGGGTGCCCTGCGGGGCGTGGCCGCGGCGCTGGCCGACCAGCTGCCCGGGCCGGCCACGGGCGCAACCGTCGTCGCCGTCGACCTGCCCAGCGGCGTCGATGCCGACACCGGTGTGGTGGCCGGGCCGGCGGTCCGCGCGGACATCACCGTGACCTTCGGCACGCTCAAGCCGGGGCTGGTGCTGGCGCCTGGCTCGGCGTACGCCGGCTCGGTGGAGCTAGTGGACATCGGCCTGGCCGGTGACCTGCCGCCGGCGACGACGACGGTGCTGGACGCCGCCGACGTCGACGCCCGGCTGGTTCGGCCGGGACCGGAGTCGACCAAGTACCGCCGCGGCGTACTCGGGGTGGTCGCCGGCAGCGACGCCTATCCGGGTGCAGCCGTGCTCGCCGTCGGCGGAGCGCTGCGGGCCGGCGCCGGGATGGTGCGCTTCGCCTCGGTCCCGCCCGCCGCCGAGCTGGTGCGCCAGCGCTGGCCGGAGTGTGTGGTCACCGTGGTGCCGGCCGGCGCCGGCGGCAGCGTCGCCGACCCGGTCGCCGTGCTCGGTGCCGGCCGGGTGCAGGCCTGGGTGATGGGCCCGGGGGTCGGCACCGACCAGGACGCGGCCGCGGTGCTGCAGGCGGTGCTGGCCAGCGACGTTCCGGTGCTCGTGGACGCCGACGCGCTGACGGTGCTGGCTCGTCATCCCGACTGGGTGCGCAACCGGTCCGCGCCGACCCTGCTCACTCCGCACCTCGGCGAGTTCGCCCGGCTGACCGGCGTGGACGTGGAGGCGAGCGACTTCGACCGCCTGGGCGCGGCCCGCGACGCGGCTTCCGACCTCGGCGCCACCGTGCTGCTCAAGGGCTCCGGTACCGTGGTCGCCGACCCGGATTGGACGGCGCGCATCAACCCCACCGGCACGTCGCGGCTGGCCACCGCGGGCAGCGGTGACGTGCTCTCCGGCGCTGGCGGCAGCCTGCTCGCTACCGGACTGAGCCCGTTGGACGCCGGCTCCGTGGCGGCGTTCCTGCACGGCCTCGCCGCCCGGCTGGCGCCCGGCCCGGTGGCCGCGGCGGACCTGGTCGAGCACTGGCCGGACGCCGTCCGCGCCGTCGCCGAGGCAGCAGGCAGGATGCCGGCATGACCGGCGGTGTGACGGCCGGGAACCACCCAGAGCTGCGAGCGGAGGCCCGGATCGACCTGGACGCGGTCCGGGCGAACGTAACCGCGCTGGCCGCGCACGCCGGTGGCGCCACCGTGATGGCCGTGGTCAAGGCCGACGGCTATGGCCACGGCATGGTGCCGTGCGCCCGGGCGGCCTTGGCCGGCGGCGCGGGCTGGCTCGGGGTCGCGTTTGTCGAGGAGGCGCTGGCGCTGCGGGCGATCGGCATCGACGTACCGATATTGGCCTGGCTGGCCGCACCCGGCGAGCCGCTGGCGCCGGCGGTGGCGGCCGACGTGGACCTGTCCGCGAGCGCGCCCTGGGCGCTGGGGGAGATCGCGACGGCCGCGCATGCCGCCGGTCGGCCGGCCAGCGTGCACCTCAAGGTCGACACCGGGCTGTCTCGCGCCGGCGCGACCGTCGCCGACTGGCCGGGACTGGTGACCGCGGCCGCCAAGGCGGAGGCGGAAGGGGTACTGCGGGTAATCGGAGTCTGGAGCCACTTCGCCTACGCCGACGCGCCCGAACACCCGGTCACGCTGGCCCAGCTACGGGTGTTTGCTGAGGCGCTGGACGTGGCCGCGACCGCCGGTCTGCGGCCGCAGCTGCGGCACATCGCCCAGTCCGCGGCCACCCTGGTCGCCCCCGACGCCCGCTATGACCTGGTCCGACCGGGGTTGGCCGTCTACGGCCTTTCGCCGGTCCCGCACCTCGGCACCGCAGTCGACTTCGGCCTCACCCCGGCGATGACGCTGTCGGCTCGGGTGGCCCTGACCAAGCGGGTGCCCACCGGCTCCGGCGTGTCCTACGGCCACACGTACCGGACCTCGGCGGAGGCCATGCTGGCGCTGGTCCCGCTCGGATACGCCGACGGGGTCCCTCGCCGCGCCGGTAACCGGTCCGAGGTGCTGGTCGCCGGGCGGCGGCGGCGGGTGAGCGGCACGGTGTGCATGGACCAGTTTGTCGTCGACGTGGCAGATGATCCGGTGCAGGCGGGGGATGAGGTCGTGCTGTTCGGGCCGGGCAGCGCTGGCGAGCCGACCGCCCAGGACTGGGCCGAGGCACTGGACACCATCTCCTATGAGGTGGTCAGTCGGATCGGGCCGCGAGTGCCGCGGGTCTATGTTGGAGCCGGCGAATGAGCCGGCGAATGAGCCCGGTCAACGGGTCCGGCTCGAGCGTTCGCCGCCGGGCCGCGGTCGTCCTCGGCACCGTCGGCGCCGCCACCACCGGGGTCGGTATCGGCTTGGCGGCGGAGCATCGGCTGATCGGGCGTGAGCGGCTGCGCCCAGACCCGGAGGCCCGCGAGCCGTTCGGGCGGCTGCCAGGACGGTCGCGGACCGTGGCCGCCGAGGACGGCGCCGAGCTCTACGTCGAGGAGATCGGCGCGCCGGACGCGCCGCTGACGGTGGCCTTCTGCCATGGGTTCTGCAACGACATGCGGGTCTGGCACTACCAGCGGCGCGACCTGGCCGGACCGGACCGGCGGTTGGTCTGCTGGGACCAGCGGGCGCACGGTCACTCCGGTCGCGGGGACCGCAGCCGGGCTAACATCGACCAGCTCGGCCGAGATCTCGACGCAGTGCTGCACACCGTCGTACCGACCGGACCGATCGTGCTGATCGGGCACTCCATGGGTGGTATGACGATCATGGCCCTGGCCGACCAACGGCCGGAGCTGTTCGGCGACCGAGTGATCGGCGTGGGCCTGGTGTCGACCTCGACGGGCAAGTTGGCTGAGATCACCTTTGGGTTCCCGGCGGTGTTCAGCCGGGTGAACCGTCGGGTTATGCCGGTGGTCGAGCAGGGCCTGGCCCGCCGAGCGGAGGTGATCGAGCGCAGTCGCCGGGTCGGCACCGACATCAACTTCCTGCTGACGCGGTACTTCACCTTCGGGTCCGGCGACGTCAGCCCCGCCGTGGTGGAGCTGGTCGAGCGGATGATCGTCGCTACCCCGTTGTCCGTGATTACGGACTTCTTCCCGGCGTTCCTCAGCCTGGACAAGCTGGCGGCGATGAGCGTTCTGAACCCGGTGGAGGTCGTGGTCCTGGTGGGGGAGAAGGACGCGCTCACGCCGCTGGAGCACAGCCGGGCGATCGCGGCCGCCTTGCCGCGCGCCCGGCTGGTGGTGTTGCCGAACTCCGGGCACATGCTGCCGGTGGAACGCCCGGCCGAGGTGACCCGCGAGCTTCGCGAGCTGATCGAACGGGTCGAGAGCCGGCTGGCTACCGGCGACCGCGCTGGATCGGGAGCATGAACGCCCTGGTCAACGGCGCCGCCGCCCAACGCTGCGCCGACTGGCCGGCGCTTGCCGGCGCCGTCCGCGGTTGCATCGCGTGCCCCGAACTCGCGGCGACTCGCCGGACAGTGGTCGCCGGAACGGCACCGGCCGGGGCCGCGCTGCTCCTGATCGGCGAGGCTCCGGGTGCGGCCGAGGACGCCAGCGGAGTGCCGTTCGTCGGCCGCTCCGGAGCGCTGCTCGACCGGCTGCTGGCCGAGGTGGGCCTGGACCGGGCGGCCGTCGCCGTCGCCAACGTGGTCAAGTGCCGACCACCCGGCAACCGCCGACCCACGCCGGCCGAGGTGCAGCGCTGCCGCCCCTGGTTGACCCGTCAGCTGGAGCTGGTCGAACCGGTGCTGACGGTGCTCCTCGGCGGTACGGCGTTGAGCTGGGTTTTCGGTCGCCCTGCCCAGGTGGGCCGCATGCGCGGCCGGCCGCACGTCGTCGACGGCCGGCGCTACCTCGCCTCCTACCACCCGTCGGCCGCCATCAGGTTCGGCCCGAACGGCGCTCCACTGGCGTCGCTTCGGTCCGATCTCGCGCTCGCGGCCCAGTTGTTGACCGCCCTCAGTTCTTGACCCAGTTGTTGACCGCCCCCAGTTGTTGACCGCCCCCAGTTGTTGACCGCCTAGGGAGTCAGTGAAGTGAGCGCGTCGACACTCGTCTCCTCGGCAGCCGCCATGCGTGCGCTCGGCGGACGGCTCGGGCAGCTGCTGGCGCCGGGCGACCTGGTGGTTCTGTCCGGACCACTTGGCGCTGGCAAGACCGTGCTCGCTCAGGGCATCGGTGCCGGACTGGGCGTCCCGGGTCGGGTGACGTCGCCAACGTTCGTGCTGGCCCGGGTGCACCGCGGCGGACGGATCCCGCTGGTGCACGTGGACGCCTACCGACTGGGGTCTGGACCCACCGGCCGAGCCGAGGTCGACGACCTCGACCTTGACGCCGAGACCCATGACAGCGTGACAGTGGCCGAGTGGGGGGAGGGGCTGGTCGAAGGACTGGCCGAGGACCGGCTGGAGGTGCATATCGACCGGCTCGATGCCGATGTCTTCGACGCTGACCCGGCCGACGCGGAGGCCGACCCGGGGGCCGACCCGGGCCGGCGCCGAGTGAACCTGCGCGGCGTCGGGTCGCGCTGGCGCGACGTACCGGTCGCCATCCTGGGGCATGAGAGCCTGCAGCCAGTGGCGGGCGCTGGTCCCGCCGACGAACGGAGGACACCATGACGCTGTCGATCGCGACCCTTCTGGCCGAGTCCGCGCTGCGGCGACCGGACAAAGCCGCGGTGGTGATAGGGCCGTCGAGCACCACGTACGCCGAGCTGTGGGAGCAAGCCCGGCGCTACGGCGCGGTGCTGCGCGAGCGCGGGGTCGGCCCGGGTGACCGGGTGGCGTTGATGCTGCCGAACGTGCCGGACTTCCCGCGGGCCTACTATGGCGCCCTGGCCGTGGGTGCCGTCGTGGTGCCGGTGCACGCGCTGCTGTCCGCGCAGGAGATCGCCTACATCCTCACCGACTCCGGCGCGAAACTGTTCGTCTGCGCCGCCCCGCTGCTGGGCGAAGGCGCGAAGGGCGGGGAGCTGGCCGGCGTTGGAGTGCTCAGCGTCCTCGACGGTGGTGACGCCTCGGTCGAGCGGCTGGACACCCTGGCGGCCGACGTGGCGCCGATCGACAGCTACGTTTCCCGGGAGCCGGACGACGACGCGGTGATCCTGTACACCAGCGGCACGACTGGCAAGCCCAAGGGCGCTGTGCTGACCCAGCTCAACATGGTGCTGAACGCGTCGCTGTCGGCCACCGACATCATCGAGCTCTGCCTGGACGACGTCGTGCTCGGCTGCTTGCCGCTGTTCCACTCCTTCGGCCAGACCTGCGCGATGAACGCTGCCTTCCGGGTCGGGGCGACGCTGGTGCTGCTGCCCCGGTTTGACGGGGCCACCGCTCTGGACATGCTGATTGGCTACTCGGTCACCGTGTTCGAGGGCGTGCCGACCATGTACCTCGGCCTGCTCGACGCGGCGCGCACGGACGACCGCCGGCCGAACCTGAGGTTGGCCGTGTCCGGCGGCGCGGCGCTGCCGGCGGCCGTGCTGGAGAAGTTCAAGGAGGTGTTTGGCGCCGATATCTACGAGGGCTACGGATTGTCCGAGACCTCGCCGGTCGCGACTTTCAACCAGGCGGACTTCGGTCGCAGGCCGGGGAGCATCGGCCACCCGATCTGGGGCGTCGAGGTCGAGATCGCCAAGGCTGAGCTCGACAACCGGATCGAGCTGCTGCCGCGCGGCGAGCTCGGCGAGCTGGTGATCCGCGGCCACAACGTCATGAAGGGTTACCTGAACAACCCCGAGGCGACCGCTGCAGCCATCGTGGACGGCTGGTTCCGCACCGGTGACCTCGGCACCAAGGACGACGAGGGCTTCATCACGATCGTCGACCGCAAGAAGGACATGGTGCTGCGCGGCGGGTACAACGTCTACCCGCGCGAGGTGGAGGAGGTACTGCTGCGCCACGATGCGGTCGCGCAGGTGGCGGTGATTGCCGTGCCGGACCCGCAGCTCGGCGAGGAGGTCTGCGCCGTCGTCGTCCGCTCACCGGAGGCCGAGGGCAGCGACGAGGAACTGGGTGCGGCGATCATCACTTGGTCGAAGGACCGGATGGCCAAGTACAAGTACCCGCGGAGGGTGGAGTTCGTCGAGGCGATGCCGCTCGGGCCGTCGGGCAAGGTGCTCAAGCGCGAGCTGGTCGAGCGGTACGCCTGAGAAGCGTGCTGCTGCTCGCCCTGGACAC
>JADGOU010000095.1 GCA_017882835.1 Frankiaceae bacterium
AGCCTAGGCTCACCCTGGGGCCGAGCCGGCTAGCTATTCGGCCTGGCCGGTACGCTGGCTGGACAGTTCCTGGATGCGCTGAGCGGCTTCCGCCGCCTTCATCCCCGCCGGGAGTCCGTCGCCACCGGCGCCGGCCAGCCGCCGCCGACCCCCTTGACAAGCCAGCCCCGATAGGGAACCAGTTGCGCGAGCCAACCCGCCATGGCGGACCGGCCCACGCTGCGGACAACCACGCGATCAAGGAGTACCCACTCGCGCGTGCAGCTGAAGACCAACGTCCGAAGCCGGTAGTGGTGTTGGTGCTCTCCCGCGGAGCGGGCCGCGAGGTCGACCAGGTGCCGCAGCGAATGAGCCAGCAGGTCGAGCAGCCAGGACGTTGCCGGCCGCAGGTCGGCGTGGTCCACAGCCGAACCCGCAGCGAGCTCCCATCGTCCACAGGAACCCGCCGACCGGCGCTGCTGACCGGCGATCTGCCTACCGTTTCGGCCACCGACCCGAACAACCAGACGGAGACAGGGAGGAGCAACGGTGGCTGCTGACCCCGCCGCCATCGACGACGTCGCCCACTGCCTCGATCTGGTCGCCAACGGCGTCGCCGCGATCGGCGATGACCTGGACCGGGCTGTGCGCGTCACCACATGGACGGGGCGCGGGGCCGACCGGTTTCGGCGGGCGGTGACCGACCAAAGCGCCCGGCTCCGCGCAGAGGCAGCTGACCTGCACGCAGCGGCAGCCGATGTCCGCCGAGTTGGCGAGTCGACCCGCCGGGAGCTGGCGGTACTGCACTCCCTGGAGGCACGGGTGCACGATGCCTTCCTGGCGGCCGCTCGGACGGCGGCCGCCACCGGCAGCCCCCTTCCCTGGACGGCTTGGCCATGGCGACCAGACCGGCTGCCCGAGCGAAGCAGTCCGGCGTGGCACGCGGCGGCCGCCTTCCTGCGCGGGCACGGGATGCTGCCGTGACCGGCGAAGAGCTCGTAGTCCAACTGGACGAGCTCACCCGGCTCGGTCACCAACTCACCGGGGCAGCAACGGAGTTGTTCCGGCTCGCCGGCCAGGCCCAGCAGGCCGCGGTGGAGCCGGCCCTGCTCGCAGCCACGCCGCTGGATCCGATCGGCGTGGTCCGCACGGTGGCCGAGATCGAGGTGGCCGTGGCCGGACCGCACGGACTGCTAGCATCGGCCGCCCTGCTCGGCGTCGATGCGACCACTCTGGCCGCCGCCGTCGTCGAGTACGCCGCCGCTGACGCCCTGAAAGCCGTGCCCGGCGAGGCAGTGTCCGCCGCCGCTCGGCTGGCGGACGTGACGGTCGCCGCGGTCGCGCCGTACGCCGAGGACGGTCTGCGGCGGGTCGACCGCTGGCGGCTGATCCATCAGGACCACCTGCCGCCGCCGCTGGCCGACGCAGTCGCAACCGCGCACGGCATCGTGCTCGCAACCGTGGTGCGCGAGGTGGCCGCCGTCCTCCCCGAGGGGCCAGGCTCGGCCGCGCCGACGCAGCCATCGCCGCCTGCGGCCGGTGACGTGCCGGCTGCCACCGTCGGGGACTACCTGCGCCGGGTCGACGAGCTGTACGCCCACCCAGGCTGCGTCGGCATCGTGACGATCTCGGGACCGCAGCCGGGGTACGTCGTGCTGCTCCCCGGCGTCGAAGGCTCCCCCTCGAAGCCCTATCCGCAAGACCTCTATGGCGCGGCCCTGGCCGCGGAGCGGCGCGACACGGCGTACAGCGGAGCGGTGCACGAGGCGCTGGATGCTGCCGGGGTGCCGGTCGGCGCCGCGGTCATGCTGGTCGGCCACAGCCAGGGCGGAATCGTCGCGATGAACCTGGCCGGCGACGGCCGGTTCAATGGGACGCGCTGCCGGGTCACCCACGTGCTGACCGCCGGGTCGCCGATCAGCACGAAGCCGGTCGCACCGGGTGCGGCGACCCGGGTGCTGTCGCTGGAGAACCGCAGCGACATCGTCACTCATCTGGACGTAGACCGGCCGACGCTGCGACCGCCATCCGGGCCACCGAAGGTCGAGCGAGGGCGCACCGTCTACACCTTCAATCGCCAGACCTGGGACGTGATCGGCAACCATGATGTGGGAGGCACTTACGCACCAGTCGCCGGTTCCGCACCGCCGAGTGCCACCGCGTCCGAGCGGGCGGCCGCGGCGGCGACGAACGAGCGCTTCCGGGCCGATCCCGGGGTAGCCAGCTACCTGGACTCAGCCCAGCCGTACCTGGACGGCTCCCCAGTGAGCAGCCGGTATTTCCAGCTTCGCGACCGGGCTCCGGCTGGTGCACCCGCCATCCCCGCCCCGCGGTCGGGCGACTGAGCGGGGGCGACATACGGTGACTGGGTGCATCGATCCGCCGAGCGCGTCGCCGCCGTGCTGGCCGCTGCCGGTGCGCGCGGCCGGGTGCGCGAGTTGCCGGTCGCCGCCCGCACGGCGGCGCTGGCGGCCGAGGCGCTCGGCTGCCCGGTGGGCGCCGTCGCCAACAGTTTGGTGTTCGCCGTCCAGGCGACGTCTGACGCTGAGCCGACGCCGGTGCTCGTGCTGACCAGCGGGGCGCACCAAGCCGACCTGCGCCGACTGGCCACGCTGCTCGATGCGGTGTCCGTCGAGCTCGCTAACCCGGCGCTGGTCCGAACGGCGACCGGGTACGCGGTTGGCGGCGTGCCGCCGATCGGCCATCGCACCGCCCTGCCCACCCTCGTCGACAACGCCTTGGCGACCTACGACGAGATCTGGGCGGCCGCCGGTGTTCCCGAGGCCGTCTTCCCGACGACGTACGCCGAGCTGCTCGCCATCACCGGCGGCACCCCGGCCGACGTGGCCGGCCAGCCGGCGCCCGGGCAGACCGACCAGGACCGACCGTAGGCTCGGCTGGGTGAGCACCGGGACCGGGACGGAGCCGACGACCGCGCCGCCGGCGCTGGTGACCCTGCACGTCTGGGGGGTACCCGGACGCCAGGTCCCGGCAGCGGTGGCCCGGATGGCGCTCGACCGGGCGCCGCTGCGGCACACGGCCGGCCTGCGATTCGCCAAGCTGCTCGGCACTGGTACTGCGCAGCGGTTCTCGCTGCGCGACGCCAACCCGCGACGCTGGGCGGTACTCGGCGCCTGGGACACCACAACTGCCGCCGAGGCCTTCGAGCACTCGGCCATCGCGGCGGCGTGGTCGCGGATCGCCACCGAGACCTGGCGGATCGATCTGCGACCGCTGCGCTCCCGCGGACGGTGGGCCGGCCGGCAGCCGTTCGGCCACCCCCCCGGCGGCTCGAGCGCGAACCGCCGCCCGGGCGCTCCGGTGGCGGCGCTGACGCGAGCCCGGCTGCGGCCGCGCCGAGCGGTGACGTTCTGGCGCGCCGTACCGCCGGTGACCGCCGAGCTCGCCACCGCGCCCGGGCTCCGCTTCGCCATGGGTATCGGGGAGTCCCCGATCGGCCTGCAGGGCACGTTCAGCCTGTGGCGGGACAACGCCGCGCTCACCCGCTACGCCTACTCCGGACCCGCCCACCTCGAGGCCATCCGGCGGACCGGTGAAGTGGGCTGGTACGCCGAGGAGTTGTTCGCCCGCTTCGAGGTGCTCGGCACCCGCGGCACCGTGGCCGGCCGCGACCCGCTGGCATGAGCGCGCCGACGCACCCGCTGGCTACCGTCGGCCAGGTTCCGACGACCAAGCTGCTAGCCCGGCTGGAGGAGGCGCTGGCCCTCTACGTGGCGGCGATGAAGCTGCCGCCGGGGGCCGCGGCGATCAAGCGGGCACAGGTGCCCGGGCATCTGCGCGATCCCAGTGCCCGCGCGGTGCTGGCCGACACCAACGCCGGTGAGTTGGCCGGCTTCGGCTACGGCGTGGCCGGCCGGGCCGGGGACTTCTGGTGGGACCGGGTGCTGACCGGGCTAATGGTCACGGCCTCGCCTGGGTCCGCCTCCGCCGCGACGGCCCGGCGCTGGCTGGACCGATCGTTCGAGATCTGCGAGCTGCATGTGCGGCCGGACTGCCAGCGCCAGGGCCTCGGCCGCGCCATCCTGGTCGAGCTGCTGGCCGAGGCGCCGTACGACACTGCACTGCTGTCCACCGAGGACGTGGACTCACCGGCCCGCCGACTCTACCGGTCGCTGGGCTTCGTCGACGTGCTGCGCCAGTTCGACTTCGCCGGCGACCCGCGCCGGTTCGCGATCCTCGGGGTAACCCTCCCGCTGACCACCACGCGGATCCCGCCGGCCGGCCCCCCACTCGCTCCCTAGACTCGGGCGATATGCGGGACGTCGTGGTCGTCGGTTCCGGCCACAACGCACTGGTCGCCGCCTGCTACCTGGCCCGGGCCGGCCTGGCCGTCGAGGTCGTCGAGCGGGACACGGTGGTCGGCGGCGCCGTCTCCACCGTGGAGCGCTTCCCCGGCTACCGGATGGACCGGGGCTCCAGCGCCCACATCATGATCCGTCATACCGGGATCGTCGAGGACCTGCGGCTGGCCGCCTGCGGGCTGGAGTACCAGGAGCTCGACCCGTGGGGGTTCGCGCCGTTCGCCACCGCGGAGGGCGGTCAGGAAGCGATCACCTTCTCGGTCGACCTGGACACCACCTGCGCCTCCATCGCCGCCGTCTGCGGCCAGCGGGACGCCGACGCCTACCACCGGTTCGTCACCGACTGGGCCGAGCGCAACGCGCGCGTGTTCAGCGCCTTCCGGAGCGCGCCCACCGGGCGCAGCCTCGGCCGCAGCCTGTGGGGCGTCGGCCGGGCCACCGGGCTGGGCGGCCTGGAGCTGTCCCGGCAGTTCCTCGGCACCGGCGACGCGCTGCTTAACGCGCACTTCACCGACGAGCGGCTCAAGACCGCGCTGGCATGGCTGGGCGCGCAGTCCGGGCCGCCGCTGTGGGAGACCGCGACAGCGGACCTGGTCGGCTGGAACGCCCTGCTGCACCGGGTCGCCCCCGCCCGACCGAAGGGCGGCAGCGGCATGCTCACCGCCGCGCTGGCCAACCGACTGTCGTCGTACGGCGGCAGCCTGCGCACCGGCGACGGCGCTGCGCGGATCACCACCGACGACCAAGGAGTCAGCGGCGTCGGCACCTACTCCGGCGAGCACCTGGCCGCCCGCACGGTCGTCGCCGGCTGCCACGTGCTGACCACGCTAGGGCTGGTCGGCGACGACGCGCTGCCGGCCGGGCTGGCCGAGAGGGCTCGGCGCACCATCCGGGTCGGCAACGGCATCGGCATGGTGGTCCGGCTGGCCACGTCAGACCTGCCCCGCTACCCCGCCGCGGCCGCCGATGGCTCAACCTACCGGGCGCTGCAACTGCTCGCGCCCTCCCGACTGGCGCTGCGCACGGCGTACGGCGACTTCCTCGCCGGCCGGTCACCGCAGGCTCCGGTGGCGCTGGCCATGACGCCGTCGGCGTTCGACGACACCCTGGCCCCACCCGGGCGGCACACCGTCACAGTCTGGGGACAGTGGCACCCCTACTCCCTCGCTAGCGGGCAATCCTGGGACGCCGTCGGCGCCGGCGCTGGCGAGCGGCTGGTGGCTGCGGTGGACGCGGTCGCGCCCGGCTTCGCCGCCTCCGTGCAGCAGCTGCACGTGCAGACCCCAGCCGACCTGGAGCGCGAGCTCGGCCTGTTGCACGGCAACGTGATGCACGTCGAGATGGCGCTGGATGCGATGTTCTTCTGGCGGCCGCTGCCCGAGCTCGCCGGTCACCGGGTGCCCGACGTGCCGGGGCTCTACCTCACTGGGGCATCCACGCACCCCGGCGGCGGCGTGTTCGGCGCATCCGGACGAACCGTCGCCGACATCGTGTTGGCCGACCGGACGCCGTCCCGGCCGGCCCGGGCGGTGGGCACCGTCGGGCGCCTGCCGGCGCGGGCGGTCAGCGCCGTCCGCCGGCTGGGCGCAGGGCTGCGGGGGTGATCCGCCAGGACGCGAGCCGGCGCGAGTTGTGCGACAGAACGAGCCGCCGGCGGCTCGTCTTGTCGCACAAGTCCCGCGACCCAGTGGCAACCCCCGGCTCGGCAGCCAGCGCCGTGGATCCAACCACGGCGGTCCCGGCGGTGCTGGCGGCCGCCACAGTGCTGGCCCAAATCGCCTACCCGCTCGTGCCCGGCGACGGGCGCAACCGCCTCACCGTGGCGACGGTGCTGCTGTTTTTCGCCGCCTCGGTCACGCACGCCCTGGCGACCCGTGGGCCGCGGTTCACCGCCGCGCTGGTCGCGGTGACCGCCGGCGGCGGCCTTCTCGCCGAGGCGGTCGGCACGCACACCGGCGTGCCGTTCGGCCGGTACACGTACGCCGGCACGCTCGGTCCCCAGCTGCTTGGCGTACCGGTGGTGATCCCGCTGGCCTGGACGATGATGGCCTATCCGGCCCTGCTGGTCGGCCGGCAGCTGACGCAGCGCCGGCCGGGTGCGCTGCCGCTGGTCGCCGGGCTCGCGTTGGCCAGCTGGGACCTGTTCCTGGACCCGCAGATGGTGGCCGCCGGGCACTGGGGGTGGCTCGACATCGGCGCGACGCTGCCCGGCGTACCAGACGTGCCGGTGGGCAACTACCTCGGCTGGCTGGCCACCGCGGTGCTGATGATGGCCGTGCTGGCCCGGGTGCCGACCCCTGCCGGCCCGTCCGACGACCGGGTACCGATGGCGCTCTACCTGTGGACCTACGCCTCCTCGGTGCTGGCCAACGTCGCGTTCTTCCACCGACCGGCCGTCGCGGTCATCGGCGGCATCGGGATGGGGTTGGTGGCGGTACCGCTCGCGCTGGCGTTGCGCCGCCCGCGGTGATGCGGCCAGCGGCATGACACTCAGCACGTTCGGCAGCGTCGGCGCGGTCTTGGCTACCGCGCACACCGCGGCGAACCTGCGCCAGCTCCGCACCCCGCCGACCGACCCGCCGGTCGGGACCGAGCGGGTGTCGGTGCTGCTGCCGGTGCGCGACGAGGCGTACCGGGTGACCGACTGCCTGCGCAGCCTGCTGGCCCAGCAGCGGGTCGCCGAGCTGGAGCTGCTCGTCCTCGACGACGGTTCCACCGACGCCACCGCCGCGGTCGTCCGCCGCGAGGCCGGCGCCGACCCTCGGCTGCGGCTGCTGACCGGCGCGCCGCTGCCGTCCGGGTGGCTGGGTAAACCCCACGCCTGCGCCCAGCTCGCTGCCGCGGCCACCGGCACGGTCCTGGTCTTCCTCGACGCCGACGTCGTGCTCGCCCCGACGGCGATCGCGGCCACCGTGGCACTGTTGCGAACCACCGGTCTCGATGTGCTGAGCCCGTACCCCCGACAGCTCGCCAACGGCCCGGTTCCCCGGTTGGTGCAGCCGTTGCTGCAGTGGTCCTGGCTGACCTTCCTGCCGTTGCGGCGGGCCGAGCGCTCACCCCGGGCGTCGTTGGCCGCCGCCAACGGCCAGCTGCTGGCGGTGGACGCCGCGGTCTACCGGGCCGCTGGCGGGCACACCGCCGTCCGGGCCGAGGTCCTCGACGACGTCGCGCTGCTGCGCGCGGTCAAGCGGGCCGGCGGGCGCGGCGGCGTGGTTGACGGCACGGCGATCGCCACCTGTCGGATGTACGCCGGTTGGGCCGACCTGCGCGAGGGCTACGCCAAGTCGCTGTGGTCCGCATTCGGCTCGCCCGCCGGCGCGGCCGCCGTGCTGGCGTTGCTGGCGTTGCTCTACGTCGTACCGCCGGTGGCCGCGCTGGCGGCACTGCGTCACCGTCGGCGCCGCTCCGCCGTCGTTCCGGCCCTCGGGTACGCCGCCGGGGTAACCGGACGCGTGCTGGCCGCGCGGCGCACGGGCGGTCGGCTGCTACCGGACACCCTCGCGCACCCGGCCTCGATCACCATGCTGGCCTGGTTGACCGGGCTGTCCTGGGCGCGCCGCCGGGCCGGGACACTGACCTGGAAGGGCCGGGCAGTGGCTTGACTGGGGCGCGAGGGTGAGCCGGGTCGTCGTCGTCGGGGCCGGCGTCGGCGGGCTGGCCGCCGCCGCCCGGCTAGCCACCGCCGGCCACCAGGTGACCATCTGTGAACGATCCGCCGTCGTCGGCGGCAAGCTGGGCGTGTTCGAGCGGGATGGTTTCCGATTCGACACCGGACCGTCCCTGCTGACGATGCCGCAAGTCTTCCGCGACCTGTTCGCCGACACCGGGGCACCGCTGGGCCGGGTGCTCGACCTGTGGCCGGTGGACCCGACCGCCCGCTACCGGTTCGCCGACGGGACCTGGCTGGACGCCGCAGCCTCCCAGGAACAGCTTTACGCCGCCATGGACAACGTTCTGGTGCCGGGCAGCGGGCAGCAGTGGCGGAGGTTCATCGACCGGGCGCAGCAGATGTACCAGCTGACTCGGGGCCCGTTTCTGGAGTCGGAGATCGGCGGCCCCCGCACGCTGCTGCGCCAGGGCTGGCGGCTGGGCGCCGTCCGCACGGTCGCGCCCTGGCTGACCCTGCGCCAGCTCGGCGAACGCCGTCTGGGCGACCCCCGGTTGCGGAAGCTCCTCGACCGCTACGCCACCTACGCCGGCTCGGACCCACGTCGGGCGCCGGCCGTCCTGGCGGTCATTCCGTACGTCGAGCAGGCCTTCGGTGGCTGGTACGTCGGTGGCGGCCTGTACCGCCTCGGCGAGGCCATCCTGACCCGAGCCCAGGATCGCGGGGCCGTGCTCATGACCGGTGCCGAGGTGGTGACCATCACCACCACCACCACCACCGGCCGGGTCGACGGCGTCCGACTGACCGACGGACGCTTTCTGCCCGCGGACGTGGTGGTGGCGAACGTCGACGCCCGCCAGCTCTACGGCGGGCTGGTCGCCGATCGGCGAGCCGACACGGTCCGCCGCCGGCTCGCGACCGCGGCGCCGTCGCTGTCCGGCTTCGTGCTGCTGCTCGGCCTGCGCGGACGCACGCCGGATCTTGCCCATCACACAGTGTTGTTCCCGGCCGACTACGACGCCGAGCTGACCGCGGTATTCGACTCCCCGACACCGGTGGCAGACCCCACCGTCTACGTGGTGTCGGCCGACGACCCGAGGGTCCGCCCGGACGCCGACAGCGAGGGGTGGTTCGTGCTGGTCAACGC
>JADGOU010000096.1 GCA_017882835.1 Frankiaceae bacterium
ACTCCGAGCACGACGACCCCCAGCGCGGCGGCGGCGACCACGTCGCTGAACCAGTGGAACCGGTCATAGACCAGGCAACCAGCCAACACCGTGGTGGTCGCGGCCAACGCCAGCCAGGCTGCGGGTCGACGTCGCGGCGGCACCAGCAGGAACACCAGCCCACCGCCGCAGACCAGCAGGCTCGCGGTGTGGCCGCTGGGGAAGGCACCCTTGGCGTGCGCGATGGCGTCGGGTGGCGGCCGACCGATGCCGTACTTCAGGCCGAGCACGCTGACGCTGAGCACGCCGAGGAGGCCAGCCGCGAAGATCAGCGGTCGCCAGTTTCCCCGGCGGTTCGCCACCGCGCCAGCCACGGCCAGCAGCACGGTGACGTCGAACGGCGGACTGAGCACGTCGGTGAAGAGCCGCGCCGCCAACCCCAGTGGCCCACGGCCGTGCTCGCGCAGAGCGTCGCGCAGCGCCACGTCGAAACCGACGATGCCCCGACCGAGCACGACCTCGACGGCCAACCCGATGAACACCGCCCCGGCCAGCGCCACCATCGCCCACCGCAGGACTCGCCACCGCCGCGCGGCGGCGGACGGGACACTGGGCAACGGCGGGGAGGACAGGGCGGATGCAGGCACGGTACGACGATAAGCGGCCGGGCTATGCCATGCGGCACCTACGTGACCTGCGCATAGCGTAGTGCTCGGCACCCCAAGCTAATCGGCACCCCAAGCTCAGAGGTGAGCCTGAGCCGCTCGCTGACTGGTGCGCGGCGCTACCCGCGGGGCTAGCGTCGGGGTCGTGAACAGCCGGTGAGCGGCGGCCCCGCGGCCGCGGTGAGTCAGCCGCGGTCTGCGTCGGCACGTCGACCGGGGTTGCGCCGGCTGCTGCTCGCCGTCGTGCTGGCCGCGGTGATCGGGGCGGCGACCTGGGCCATCACCCAGAACGCGCCGGAGTTCGCGGCCGCCTTCGGACAGCTGCATCACGTCTCGGTCGGCTGGGTGATCTTTGCCGTGGCGCTGGAGGTGGCGAGCTACACGACGTACGCCGCGGGTCAGCGCCGGCTACTGCGAGCCTGCGACCACTCCGTGGGCACCGGTGGACTCACCGCCTTGTCGGCGGCGGCCCAGGCCCTGGGCAACGTCATCCCGGTCGGGTCTGCGGCTGCCGGGGTGTACGTCGTCCGGCAGCTGCATCGGCGCGGGGTGGAGGAGTACATCGGCGTGGCCGTGCAGGCGGTCACCGTCTTGGTGTACTTCACGGTGCTGGGCGGCCTGGGACTGATCGGCGCCGAGATCGCCGGCGGCGGCGGGCCGATCGACCTGCGGTGGACGGCAGCGGCGGTGCTGGCCGCCGCGGTCGCGGTGCTGGCACTCGTCCGGGTCGGCATGCGGCACCGCTGGGGCATGGCCACGGCGCAGCGCCTCCAGGCCCACTGGCCGGATTTGCCGTGGCCGGACACCACCGCCAGCGCGCGGATGCGGTTACCGACCCCCCGGGGGTGGACCGTGGTCGGCAGCTTGATGACGGCCAGCTGGTTGGTCGACTGCGGATGCCTGGTGCTGTGCGCCTTCGCCGTCTCGGCCGGCGTGCCCTGGCGCGGGCTGCTGGTGGCCTACTGCGCCGGCCAGCTCGCCGCGATCATCCCCTTCGCCCCCGGCGGCCTCGGCGTGGTGGAAGGCAGTCTCACGCTGGCTCTGGTTGCCTACGGCGGCACCGGGCAGAGCACCCTGGCGGCTGTCCTGCTCTATCGGTTGATCACCTACTGGGCACTGCTGCCGGTCGGGGCGGCGGCGCACGTCACCCTGAGCCGCACGTGGGCTCCCCGGGTGGCCCCGCAGCCGACTGCGGTGCCGAGGTGAGCAACCGCTGGCATGGGCGGCTGTCCGCGCTCGGGCGCGGGCCGGCTGTGGTGGTCGCGGTGACGCTGGGGCTCGCCGCACTGGTCGGCTGTGGTGCGCCCCGCGGTGGGTACGCCGCCGCGAAGAACATCTGCTCTCAAGTCCTTCCGGTCGCCCGAAGCGCCGTGCACAGCCGCGGCAAGCTGGTGCAGGTGCGCCCGGTCGGACGGCGAGAGCTAACCGAGTTGTTTCCACAGGCCCCGATCCCCAGCCCGACCGCATCGCCGTCCCCGCGCCCGATGCCGCGAGCCTGCCTGGTCGTCTATCAAGGTCCATACGCCGCCGGCAGCCTTACCGGGACCACAACCGGCGGCCGCTTCGCCGTGATCGCCGTGGACGTGCGCGGCACCTCGGTGCTCGGCGTACGGACCGCTGATGCCGTTCCCAGCCAGCGACCGAGACCTCCATCGCCGTCGCCGTCGCCGGCGAAGCTGGTCCGATAAGGCGACTATCGGAGCCGTTGCCACCAGGTTCGGATTGGCCGCCCGGCGGCCCGGCGGCCAAGAGAACCAGACGACTCGGCCGGCGAAGCTCGATGCCCACCACGCGCACTCGGCTCTAACCAACCTTTACGCTTCGGCGTGCGCCCCCGTAGCTCAGGGGATAGAGCAACGGTTTCCTAAACCGTGTGCCGCAGGTTCGAATCCTGCCGGGGGCACCAAAGTCATCATGTCCGAACCTCGACCAAAAGAATCATGGTCGGGGTTCGTCGTGTTTCTGGCCATGCGGGCCTGGAAGTCCTCGGCCACGAGGGTGGCCCAGGGCTCGCGGAGGACGGCTGCGACGACTTCGCCGTCGGAGATGAGCAGCTTTTCGAAGAAGCATTGGTTGGCCCAGCGGCGGATCTGTGGGCCGCCGAGTCGGTAGACCTCGTCGCAGCGGCTGAGCAGGTCGAGGGCTTGGTTGAGGGTCTGCTCGATCTTGGCGTAGATCATCTCGGCGGTGCCGAGGACGCGGTTGGCCTGCGCCAGCTCGTGGTCGATGCGCTGATGCTCGTCGCGGGCGAGGTCGCCCGGGATAGAGCCGGTGACGACGCCGCGGGCGAGGCGCTGGCGCTCGTGCTGCAGCTCGGTGACGCGGGTGCGCGCCCAGGAGATCTCGGGCTCGGCCCGTTCGTGTTGCTTGTCGAGTTCGACTTTGAGCCCGGTGCGGATGGTGTCTTCGAGCCCCTGCGGGAGGCGGACGGTGGTGTAGTGGCGCTCAATGGCCTGCTCGACGGCTTCGACGGCCAGGTAGCGCTGAGCGCAGGTCGTGCGGCGTTGGTGCCGACCCAGGCAGTAGAAGTAGGGGTAGAGGCCCTTGGCCAGGGTGAAACACAGCCGGCTGCCGCAGTCCCCACAGAAGATGCTGCCCTTGAGGTAGTGGTGGTGGACCCGCGTCTTCTCCCCCGAGACGTCGTGAGCCTTGAGCACGGCCTGCACGCTGTCGTACATCGACGGCGGCACCAGGGGCTGGTGGCGGCCCTGGTACTCGACGCCCTTGAAGGTCACGTAGCCGAGGTAGTAGCGGTTCGACAGCATGTGCGCCACGTGCGAGGGCTGCACCGGCCCGGGAAGCTTCTTGCCGTGCGGTAACGCCGTCAGGCCCCTGGCAGCCAGTTCTTCGGTCAGGGTTCGGATGGTCCATTCGCCGCTGGAGTAGGCCTCGAACGCCCACTGCACGAGCCGGGCCCGGTCGGGGTCGACCATGACGACCCTGACCTCTCGGCCGTCGATCCGTCGCCGGGTGTTGAGATAGCCCAGCGGGGCCCGGCCCGGGGTGCCGCCGGCCTTGGCCTTCTGGGTCATTCCCTTGAGGGCCTCGGTCGCCAGGTTGCGGCTGTAGAACTCCGCGATCCCCGCCATGATCGCGTGCAGCAGCTGGCCGGCCGGTGTCTCGTCGATGTTCTCCTTGACCGAGACCAGTTGCGCGCCGTAGCTCTTGAGTTCGAACAACGTGTTGGCGTCGTCGCGGCGGTTGCGGGCGAACCGGTCGATCTTGTCGAGGATCACGTAGTCGACGTCGCGGTCACGGCGGATGCGGGCGAGCATGCGCTGGAACTCGGGACGATCGGTGGTCTTGGCGGACTCGCCGCGGTCGAGGTACTCCCCCACGATCTCGGCCCCGAGGGCCTCGGCCTTGCGCCGGCAGGCCTCGCGCTGGGCCGGCAGGGAGTAGCCCTCGGCATCCTCGCCCTTGTCGGCCTGCTTGGTGGTGGACACCCGCAGGTAGATGACGGCTCGCTTGGTCGACGCGTCTGTCTGGACCACCGACAGGCTGGGGCTGGTTGCCGTTTCGACTTCGTGGACCGGTTCGCTCATGTCAGACCTCCTTCGCTAGGCACAGGGCCGTTGGTTCGATGAGGCCGACCTGCAGGAGCCGGACCTTGACAGCTTCCGGGGTCACCCCGAAGAGGCGGGCCAGCGTCCGGCCGTCGCGGCTGCCCTGGGACCAGGCGCGGCGCAGCCAGCGGCGCGGCATCAGCAGGCAGCCGGCGAAGTAGTCGCAGGCCTGCTCGGCCGGTTCGGTGGAGCCCTTGGGGTACAGGATCGTCACGAACGGGTGATCGAGGATGTGCTTGAGTTCGTGCGCCAGGCTCCAGCGTTGCCGTCCGCGGCTGACCGCGCCGTTGATGATGATCAGCCAGCGCCCGTGCGACCACTGGGTCGCGGCCAGCGCTCTGGCCGGGGCGACCCGTTCGATCTGGATGCGGGGTATCCCGGCGATGACGTCCTCGGCCAGCGGCGGCCCGGTGACGCCGGACAGGCGCAGGAGCCGGTCGGCTTGCGCCTCCGCGACCCGCAACGCCTCGGGCGTCGACAGGCGGCGTAGCGGGACCAGGTCGCGCAGGCGCGTAATCGTGCTACGCATCGGCGGCCTCCCCGGCGCTGTCGCTGACATCGTCGTGTCGAGTCGCGTGGTACTTCTCGTTGATGAGGGCAAAGTGGGCTTGCAGCTGGGCCACCGCATCGTCGGGTAGCTGGTACTTGGCCCGCAGGTAGGGCCCGAAGCCGGGCAGTCCGTGGGCATCGACGAAGCCGGCCTCGGAATATAGGTCAGCCACCTCGATGTCCAGCGCCCGGGCAATCTTCCACAGCTGGCGGGCGGTCGGAGCACCCACCAGGCCGTGCTCCAGGCGGGACACATAGGAGAAGTCGACTTTGGCGCGGGCGGCCAGGCCGCGCATGGTCAACCTTCGTTCCAAGCGAAGTTGTTGCAGGTAGGCCCCGAGCTTGGCGCTCGATTCGCTGACCGGCTTGATGTTTGTTCGAGCCATTACTACCCGCCATTCCCAATTAGTTCTCCGGTCCAATCCAATTATACCAGGAATCGTTGTCCACGTTCCACGCCGTCATTTACTAAGGAAAGCCTTACCTAATGCCGATTCTTTGTCGTTTCCGCCAAGAAATCGCGGATTGGTGGGGTGCTGGAGGGAGAGGAAATAGTCCCCTCCCTCCAGCGGTGTTTGAGCTCCGCGAGCGATCAGCTCGTGGGCTCGCCGCGCCGGGGGCGTCCCCGGAGCGGGGTGGGCTGCTCGTCGGGCAGGGTCGCCCGGACGGCGGTCGGCCCGAGCAGCGCCTGCAGGGCCTGCCGCTTGGTGGCAGACTCCTGCTCCATCTCCTCCAGGGCCTGGGCAGCCTGGGCGGCCAGGTCTTTGTCGCCGCGCTTGCGGTCGACGAGTTCCTGGACGGCCTCGCGGATGGCGTCGTTGAGCGACAGCCCTCCGAGCCCGGCGATGAGGACGAGCTGCGCGTGCAGCTCATCGGGCAGCCGGACGGCGAGGGTCTTGTACCCGCGCCCGGTTGGTTCGGACATCGGTCCTCCTTGGTGCTGGTGCAGCCGGCCACTCCCGTGTTGGGGTGACGACGACGGCTGCACGCCACCGACGAGGACCTGCGGCTGGAGCGCGACACGTCATGCGGCGGCCTCCAGGTCGAGCCCCAGGCGCTCGCGAGCCAGTTGGGCGTACGCGGGGTTGAGCTCGATGCCGAGCCAGTCGCGGCCGAGGTCACGGGCGACCAGCCCGACCGTTCCGGTCCCGAAGAACGGGTCGAGCACGACGCCCGGGCGAGGCCTGGCGGCGAGCCCGCAGCTCGGTCCGGCCGGGCCCGAACCGGCGCCGCTGCCCGAGCCCCAGGCCCTCCCGCAGTGCGAGCAGACCAGCACCGGGCAGGTCGCCAGGATCGGACGGCGCACCAGCGCGGTCGGGAAGGCGGCGAAGTGCGCTCCCCGGAAGCCGCTGGTGGCGATCTGCCAGACGTCGCCGGGGTTCTTGCCGAGCGGGTGCCCGGCCCGTCCCGAGGCCTTGGTCTTGGCCAGCCCGCCGCGGCTGGCGGCCAACGGACCGGCCCCGATCGGCGGCTCCTCCGCCCGAGCTATCGAGAGCTTCGGGGCGCTGCTGGTGTGCGGCTCCCGGATGGCGTCGAGGTCGAAGTAGTAGGACGGAGAGCGCACCAACAGGTACAGCGCCTCCCAGGTCAAGCTCAGCCGGTCCCGGTTCGACGACGGCATCGGGTTGGTCTTGGCCCAGACCACCTTGTTGCGCACCAGCCACCCGTCGGCGGCCAGCGCGAGCAGGAGCCGCTCGGGGGCGAGCAGCAGCGCCTTGGGTGGTGCGCCGTAGCGGGGGTGGCGGGAGAAGCTGTCGCCGAGGTTCAACCAGAACGACCCGCTCGGCTTGAGCACCCGCGCCACCTCGCGGCACGCGTCCCGCAGGCCCTCGACCCAGTCCTGGACGCTGGCCTCCCGGCCGAGCTGCCCCGCCGCGCCGTAGTCGCGCAGCTGGTAGTACGGCGGGGAGGTCACGACGCAGTCGACGCTAGATCCGGGCAACGTCGCGAGCACCTCGCCGGCGTCGCCGGTCAGGACGCGGTTGCGGGGTAACGCCGTCATCACGCGGCTCCTTGACACAGCCGGCCACCGCCTGCTCGGAGACGGCAACAGCGAACAGTGCCCGCGCCTCGGTCGGCTGGCGGGAGATGACCTTCGCCAGCACCCCGGCTCGAGACTCATCCGGGACCAGCCACAGCACCTTGGGAAAGATTTCGTGGGCGGCCTGCTCCGTGCCGGACTGCCAGTAGCCCCGGTAGACGGCGAGTTTGCGCGCCAGGGCGGCGGCGGACTCGGTGCCGAGGTCCAGCTCGAGGAACCAGTGGTCTTCGAAGCCGTCGACCGACGTCACGAGGTAGGCGTCGGGCGCGAGCGTGACCCGGGCCCCGCCCGCCCCGTAGAAGCTGCGCCAGGCCCCCGGCTCCCCGGCGAAGCGCACCAGCCGCAGCGCACCCGAGCGGTCGGCCAGGACGACCCGGACATAGACCTCGGCGACGGCCAGGGCGTGGTCGAGGTAGGCCGTCCCCACCGGTCTGGGTCGCCGGGGGCGGGATCGTTGGCCCAGGTCGGCCAGCCGTTGCCCGGCGGCGTCCAGGGCGTACACGTGGCCCCGGGACCCCGCCCGTACGCCCCCGATGACCCGGGGCAAACGCGCCAGCACCCGCCGCCGAGTCAGGACCGCCAACCGCTGCTGGGCCCGCCGCCGGGAGACGTCGGAGAAATACAGCGCCTCCAGCTGGGCGGAGGTCGCCACCCGGACCCGCGCGAGCATGGCAATGATCTGCCAGTCCCGATCCGTGAGGTCGCAACGCAGACGTAGCAGCTGCTTGGCGGTGACCGAGGTACTCATGACGTCACCGCGCAGACCACCAAGACATTCCCGGGCATTTTCGAAGATGAATCCGCCCCCGGCCTGCCCGAACGCTCCGGAGCACTCGACACGAAGCGAATCCCGACGCGAAGACCCACCAGCGGCGTGGTCGCGCTCATGACGACCGCCGTCGGCCGACTGGTCCGCCACCCACCCGCCGGGTGTGCCGGGCCTGGATGGCGACTTCGACCTCGGCGCGGTCGGTCCCGTAGTGCGCCCTGGACCGCAGTCGCGCCGTTTGTGATTGCCCCGTGGCGGCCGGGGCGGGCAGGGTGGAGCCGGTCACCGGTCGGGCCGTCTGGCCGCCGGCCGACAGGCGGGCTACCACCTCGTAGCGGCCGAGGGACTGCAGGTCGGTGGCCCCGAGCGGGGCCAGCTCGCGGGCGAGCGTGGAAGCGTCGGAGGCCGCCACCTGGAAGATGACGCGGCTCCGGGTGTTCGCCAGCACCGCCTCTCGGATACCGGCCGGGAGCTGCCCGAGGTGCTGGTGCGCCAGCGTCAGACCCAGACCCAAGCCCCGGGCCTGGGCGAGCATCGTCTCCACCCCGGCCGGCAGGTGCAGGTAGTCCTGGAACTCGTCGATGTAGGCGAACGTCGCGGGCCGCTGCGCCGCCGGGACCGCCGCGCGGGCCTGCACCGCCTGCCACAGCCGGGTGACCACCAGCGAGCCGAGCAGGGCAGCGGCCTCCTCGCCGAGCAGCCCCTTCGTCAACGGGACCAGCACGATGCTGCGCGCGGCCAGCGCCTGGTCGAAGTCGAACACCGGCTCGGCCTGGCCGAGGATGTTGCGCAGCCGCCGCCGCAGCAGGAACGTGCGCAGCTTGTTCATCACCGGCCCGATCGCGGCGGTCCGCTCGCCGTCGCTCAGCGCGTCGTACCAGCCCCAGAAGGGGCCGAGGGCGACGGGATCGTTGATGCGGCCGACCAGGGGCCGGCGGAAAACCGGGTCGGTCAACAGCAGTGGGACCTCGGCCAGCGTCATGCCCGGCACGCCCACGAGCGTCAGCAGGGCGGCGCGCAGGATGTCGTCGGTCCGTGGCCCCCAGGACTCGCGGTACAGGTCGTGGAAGATGCTCACCACCTGGTCGACGACCAGTTCCGGGGAGTCGCTGGGCCGGGCGAGCAGGTTCAAGCCCACGGGCCGCTGCTCGTCGGCCGGGTCGAGCAGCACCACGTCACCGGTGCGCTCCGGCGGTATCCGGTCCAGGACGTCGGCCACCAGGTCGCCCTTGGGGTCGACCACGATCACGCCGCGCCCGGCGGTCATGTCCTGGCAGATGAGTCCGAGCAGCAGGGTGGACTTCCCGACCCCGGTCGGCCCGATGACGTGCAGGTGCCGCAGGCTGTCCGGCAGCGACAACGCGAGCGGTCGCGCCATCCCCGG
>JADGOU010000097.1 GCA_017882835.1 Frankiaceae bacterium
CGGCTGCCATCGGGCGGAGTGCGTTCGTGTTAAGTGATCAGGGTGGCGGGGGGACTAACCGGTGCGGAGCATGACTCTCGGCTTCCCGCCGTGGCGCCGTGAGGCACTGCGCACGACGCTGTGGGTTGTTCCGTCGGGTTTGCTTGTCGCTGCGGTCGCACTGTTCGCCGTGACCTACCACGTTGACTATCGAGTGTATGACGGCGCAACCTCGTTGCCGTCGTGGGTGCGGATTGAGAGCCCTGACGGCGCGCGGCAGCTGTTGAGCGCGCTCGCCGCCGGGGTCATCACCGTGCTCGGTGTCGTGTTCTCGGTGACGATCGTCGCGCTCACGCTCGCGTCGCAGCAGTTCGGCCCGCGAATGCTGCGCAACTTCACCAGGGACCTCGGTACCCAGACCACGCTGGGCAGCTTCGTAGCGACGTTCGTCTTCGCGCTGCTGACGCTGGGCACGATCGGCGGGGGAAATCGGCCCGAGACGTTCGTCCCGCAGATATCAGTGACCGTGGCGCTTGTGCTGGTCTTCGCCAACGTCCTAGTCCTGATCTACTTCATCCATCACATCACCGTCTCCATCCAGCTACCCAGCGTGATCTCGGCTATCGCCGGTAGTTTGTCGAAGGCCATCGACCTTCAGTTCCCCTTGGCGCCTGAGCCGGGGGCGCAGCGGATCTGGGCGACCGGTCGATCAGTGACGAACCTACGGGAGTTGCTGGGTAGCGAGGGGTCAGTCGTGACCGCGACGAAGAGCGGATACCTGCAGTTCGTGGGTTACGAGCGTTTGGTCGGGATCGCCGCCAAACACGACACCGTCGTGCAGTTGCTGCATCGGCCCGGTCATTTCGTTACCCACGGCCTTCCTTTGGCCCGCATCTGGCCCCCCGCGCCTGCTCACGAGGTCGGCGCCGCCCTGGGCCGCGCCCACGTCACAGGTCCGCATCGCACACTGGACCAGGATCCAGTCTTCGCGATCGATCAACTCGTCGAGATCGCCATCCGGGCGCTATCACCCGCGGTGAACGACACGTTCACGGCACTGACCTGCATCGACTGGCTGGCTGATGGCCTGTGCACCATATCGGAGCGGGACATACCCGATGGGGTTCATCGTGACCTCAGCGGTGCGGTGCGGGTCGTCGAGCTCGGCCCGAGCTATCCGCGAATGCTTAACAGGGCCTATGACAAGATCCGCCAAGCGGGTGCGGAGATGCCCGCGGTCGCGATCAGACTGATGGAAAGCCTGGGCAAGGTGCTCGCCTACACCCGAGATGAAGCGCAGCGCACGGCGCTGTTACGGCAAGCCCAAATGATCTGGCGCGCAAGCCAGGCCGGCATTCGCGAGCAGGAGGACCTCCTGGAGGTCCGTCGTCGGTATGACCTGCTCACTACAGCACTGACAAGCTCGCGGAACGCGCCGCGAAGGGCCGGCCCAGTTCAAGCCGGGCCCTCGGGGCTCGCCACCCGTCCCTAGTGCAAGGCATCGGCGAGTGGGCCGAGAGCCAGCGTGGGGAGGAAGGACAGGAGGCTCATCAACACGGCGGTGGCGGTGATGAAGGCGACGAAGAACGGGGTATGCGTCGCCAGGGTGCCGCGGCTGGCTGGACGGATGCCCTGGCGAGCAAACGCCCCGGCGAGGGCCAGCACGAAGATCATCGGTAGGTAGCGGCCAGCGAGCATCGTGACACCGAGCGCAGTGTTGTAGAAGGTGGTGTCTGCGTTCAACCCAGCGAAGGCACTGCCGTTGGAGTTCGCCGCCGACGTGAAGGCGTAGAGCGGTTCGGCCAGGCCGTGGGGGCCGGTATTGAGCAGCCCGGCCCGGCCGGCGGGCAGCGCCAGTGCCAGCGCGGTGCCGATGAGCACGGTGGCGGGCAGGGCCAGTGCGTACAGGGCAATGAAGGTGATCTCTCGTTGCCGAACTTGTTTCCCCAGGTATTCGGGCGTGCGCCCGACGAGCAGGCCACCGAGGAAGACGGCGACCAGCGCCGTCATCAGCAGCCCGTACAGGCCGGAGCCGCCGCCGCCGGGGCTGATCTCGCCGAGCATCATGTTGGCCATCAACACCCCGCCGCCGAGGCTGGTGAACGAGTCGTAGCTGGCGTCGGCAGCGCCGTCGGCGGTGGCGGTGGCGGTGGCTCCGAACAGGGTGGAGGCGGGGATGCCGATTCGGGTTTCGGTGCCTTCGGTGGCGGCGCCGACCGCGGTCGGCACGGTGCCGTGGTGACCAGCTTGGGCGGCATTGGCGGTGGTGAGGGCGACGGCGAACAGCAGTCCGGCGACGGCGGCCAGGGCCCAACCCTGCCGCCGGTCGCCGACCATGACCCCGTAGGCACGGGGAAACGCCGACGGAATCAGCAGCATCAGCACGATTTCGATCAGGTTGGACAGGCCGCTGGGGTTCTCGAAGGGGTGCGCCGAGTTGGCGTTGAACGCGCCGCCGCCATCGCCGCTGAGCAGCTTCACCGGTTCCCAGCTGGCCACCGGTCCGCCGATCAGCGGCTGCCGGATCCCGGCCAGCCCGGTGGCGCTGTGCGCCGGTCCCAGGTTTTGCACGACACCGCAGGCGAGCAGGGCCAGCCCGCCGAGCAGCGCCAGTGGTACCGCGACGCGAAGGCAGCCGCGGGTGAGGTCGACCCAGAAGTTGCCGACCCGGTCGGTGTTGCGGCGAGTGAGGCCGCGGACCAGCGCGACCGCGGCCGCCATGCCGACCGCCAGGGAGAGGAACGCCTGGGTGCCGAGGCCGACGGCGAGCGCGGTGTGGCCGAGGGTGGATTCGCCGGAGTAGGACTGCCAGCTGGTGTTGGTGGTGAAGCTGACCGCCGTGTCGAAGGCGAGTGCCGGGCTCATTCCGGGGTGGCCGAGGGAATAGGGCAGGTGCCCCTGCAACCGCAGCAGCAGGTAGAGCGCTCCGACGCCCACCGCGCTGAACGCCAACAGCGAGGTCAGGTAGACCGGCCACCGTTGGTCGGCTTCCGGGTCGATGCGTCCCAGCCGGAAGATCAGCATCTCCACCCGCCCGTGCGCGGAGGCGGTGTAGACCCGGGCGAGGTAGTTGCCCAGGGGAACGTGGAGCACGGCCAGTACTCCCACCACCAGCAGAACCTGCCCGGCCGGGCTCACCGACCGCCGCCGGTCTGTCGGCGGTGATCAGGGCTGCAGCGCAGGGGTGCTGGCACGGCGGGCTCCGTCGGACGGCGGTGGTGGTGGCCGGGTGGCCGGGTGGCCGGCAGTGAACCCTGCCGGCCACCGGGCGGCTCGCCCCCTGACGCCATCCTTACTGGATCCGCACGCCGCGCAAGCGGCCGTGCTTGCGCCACTGACGTTCGGCGGGACGAGCCAGCACTCGTGATGTTCCCTGCCCATGGTCATCGGCCGTTAGGAATCCGTTAGGACGGCGTGAGGATTCCGTCAGGATTTCTCAGAGCGCCGACCGGCCCGGTTGACTGCAACTGGCCGCGCATCAGCGGCGCACCGCCTGCCGTCGGCAGCCGGTGACAAGCCGGCTGGGTGAGGGGGACCTTGTGGCCGATCTGCTGTTCGTGTTGCTCACGATCGCGGTCTTTGCGGTGTTGGCCGTGGTAGCTCGAGGAGTGGAACGGCTGTGAACGCCGAGAACCTGGTCGGCTTGGTGCTGGCCGTCGCGCTGGTGGTGTTCCTCGTGGTCGCGCTGCTGTTCCCGGAGCGCTTCTGATGCACCTACTAATCATCCCCGGGCCCCGGGCGGCACCGCTGGTTCGGCTGCGCATCGGGCGACAGGAGCGGAAGTCGTGAACACCACCACTGCCGGAATGGTCTTCGTCGCGACCCTGGCGGTCGCCCTGATTGCGACCTACCGGCCGTTGGGCGACTACATGGCCCGGGTCTACACCTCGACCCACCACAGCCGGGTGGAGCGGGCGCTGTACCGGGTGGGGGGAATCGACCCCGATGCCGACCAGACCTGGGGCACCTACCTGCGGTCGGTGCTCGCCTTCTCCGGCGTCTCCGTGCTCTTCCTCTACCTGTTCCTGCGGGTGCAGCACTGGCACCTGTTCGGCCATCCGTACGCGGTTCCGCAGATGTCGGCGCACCAGTCCTTCAACACCGCCGCGAGCTTCGTCACCAACACGAACTGGCAGTCCTACTCCGGCGAGTCCGCGCTCGGCTACGTCGTCCAGATGGCCGGGTTGGCGGTGCAGAACTTCCTCTCCGCCGCGGTCGGGATGGCTGTCGTCATCGCGCTGGTGCGCGGGTTCGCCCGGCACCGGACCGACCGGCTGGGCAACTTCTGGGTCGACCTGACCCGCACCTGCCTGCGCATCCTGCTCCCCATCACCGCCCTGGCCGCGGTGGTACTCGTCGCCGGCGGCGCCGTGCAGAACTTCCACGGCTACCGCCCCGTCACCGGCCTGGCCGGCGGCTCGCAGAGCCTGCCCGGCGGTCCGGTCGCCAGCCAGGAAGTCATCAAAGAGCTCGGGACCAACGGCGGTGGCTTCTTCAACGCCAACTCCGCGCACCCGTTCGAGAACCCGACGGTGTGGACGAACTGGCTGGAGATCTACCTGATACTCGCGATCGGGTTCTCCCTGCCGCGCACGTTCGGCCGGCTCGTCGGGGACAAGCGGCAGGGGCTGGCGATCGTCGCCGTGATGGGCCTGCTCATCGTCGGCAGCGCGGTGCTGGCCGAGACCGGCCAGGCCGTGCACCACGGCACCGTGCCGGTCGCCGTCGGCGCGGCCACCGAAGGCACCGAGACCCGCCTCGGGGTGCCGGACTCCGCCGCCTTCGCGACGGCCACCACCATGACCTCGACCGGGGCGGTGGACAGCGCCCACGACTCCTACACCAGCCTCGGTGGCGCCGTGACGCTGCTGGACATGATGTTCGGCGAGATCGCGCCGGGCGGCACCGGCTCGGGCCTCTACGGCATCCTGGTCCTCGCCGTGCTCAGCGTCTTCGTCGCCGGCCTGATGGTGGGGCGGACCCCGGAGTACCTGGGGAAGAAGATCGCCGGCCGGGAGGTGAAGCTCGCCTCCCTGTATCTGCTGACCACGCCGACGCTGGTCCTGGTGGGCACCGCGCTGGCGATGGCCCTGCCCGGTGAGCGCGCCGCGATGGCCAACGCCGGCCCGCACGGCCTGTCCGAGGTGCTCTACGCCTTCACCTCGGCGGCGAACAACAACGGCTCGGCGTTCGCCGGCCTGGCGGTGAACACCGCCTGGTACAACACCGCGCTCGGGGTCGTGATGCTGCTCGGGCGGCTGCTGCCCATGATCTTCGTCCTCGGCCTGGCCGGGTCGCTCGCTCGGCAGCGCGCGGTCCCGGCCTCGGCCGGAACCCTGCCGACCCACCGGTTGCAGTTCGTCGGCCTGCTGACCGGCGTGACGCTCATCGTGGTCGCCCTCACCTACTTCCCGGCGCTCGCGCTGGGGCCGCTGGCGGAAGGTCTGCACTGATGTCCACGACCACGCTCGACAACACGCCGGTCGGGCCGGGCGCGCCGGAGCCGTCCGCCGCAGCGGAGGGACCCCGGCGGGTGCCGGGCGGCCTGCTCGACCCCAAGCAGATGCTGCGGTCGCTGCCGGACGCGGTGACGAAGCTGAACCCGGCAACGCTCTACAAGAACCCGGTCATGTTCATCGTGGAGATCGGCTCGGTGTGCACCACCGTGCTCGCCATCCGCGACCACACCAGCTTCGCCATTCAGATCGCGGTCTGGCTGTGGCTCACCGTGATCGCCGCGAACCTCGCCGAGGCGGTCGCCGAGGGGCGCGGCAAGGCCCAGGCGGAAGCGCTGCGCCGGGCCAAGACCGACACCATCGCCCGTCGGGTCGTCGACTGGACGCCGGCGGCCGCGGCCGGTCAGCTGCGCGAGGAGCCGGTGCCGGCACCCCAGCTCGCGCAGGGTGACGTGGTGATCTGTGCGGCGGGTGAGCTCATCCCCGGCGACGGTGACGTCATCGACGGGATCGCCGCGGTCGACGAGTCGGCCATCACCGGTGAGTCCGCGCCGGTGATCCGGGAGTCCGGGGGGGACCGGTCCAGCGTCACCGGCGGCACCAAGGTCCTTTCCGACCAGATCATCGTCAAGATCACGCAAAGGCCCGGGGAGAGCTTCATCGACCGGATGATCGCCCTGGTCGAGGGGGCGAGCCGGCAGAAGACCCCGAACGAGATCGCGCTCAACATCCTGCTGGCCAGCCTGACCATCATCTTCCTGTTGGCGGTGGCCACCCTGCAGCCACTGGCAATCTTTTCCAAGGCCCAGCAGCCGGGCATCCCGGACAGCGCATCACTGACCAGCCAGGGGGTCACCGGCATCGTGCTGGTCGCACTGCTGGTCTGCCTGATCCCGACCACGATCGGCGCGCTGCTCAGTGCGATCGGCATCGCCGGGATGGACCGGCTGGTGCAGCGCAACGTGCTGGCGATGTCCGGCCGGGCGGTCGAGGCCGCCGGCGACGTCAACACCCTGCTGCTGGACAAGACCGGCACGATCACGCTGGGCAACCGGCAGGCGAGCGAGTTCGTCTCGGTCGGCGGCGTCCCGGCGCAGGAACTCGCGCAGGTCACGCAGCTGTCGTCGCTGTCCGACGAGACCCCGGAAGGACGCTCGATCGTGGTGCTGGCCAAGGAACGGTACGGCCTGCGGCAGCCGGGCCCCGGGGAGCTCACGCACGCCCGGTTCGTCGCCTTCAGCGCGCAGACCCGGATGAGTGGCGTCGACCTGCCCGCCGCCGGCGGGGCAGTGCGGCAGGTCCGCAAGGGTGCGGCCGGCTCGGTGAGCGGCTGGGTGCGCGAGCGGGGGGGCGAGGTGCCCGCCGAGATGGGGCAGGTCGTGGACGGGATCTCGGCCGCCGGCGGCACCCCGCTGGTGGTCGCCGAGGCCGCCGGCGGCACCGCCCGGGTGCTCGGCGTGATCCACCTCAAGGACGTGGTGAAGGTCGGGATGCGGGAGCGGTTCGACGAGCTCCGGGCGATGGGCATCCGCACCGTCATGATCACCGGTGACAACCCATTGACCGCTCGGGCCATCGCCGAAGAGGCCGGGGTCGACGACTTCCTGGCCGAGGCCACGCCGGAGGACAAGATGGCCTTGATCCGCCGCGAGCAGGCGGGCGGCAAGCTGGTGGCGATGACCGGCGACGGCACCAACGACGCCCCCGCGTTGGCTCAGGCCGATGTCGGCGTGGCGATGAACTCCGGCACCTCGGCCGCCAAGGAGGCCGGGAACATGGTCGACCTGGACTCCAACCCCACCAAGCTCATCGAGATCGTCGAGATCGGCAAGCAACTGCTCATCACCCGGGGCTCGCTGACGACGTTCTCGATCGCCAACGACGTCGCCAAGTACTTCGCGATCATCCCGGCGATGTTCGCCGGCGTCTACGGCGGGCTGGACACCCTCAACGTCATGCGGCTGCACTCGCCCCAGTCGGCGATCCTGTCCGCGGTCATCTTCAACGCCCTGGTCATCGTCGCGCTGATCCCGCTGGCCCTGCGCGGGGCGCGATACACCCCGTCCTCGGCGAGCCAGATGCTGCGCCGCAACCTCTACGTCTACGGCCTGGGGGGACTGATCGCCCCGTTCGTCGGGATCAAGCTCATCGACCTGATCGTCCAGTTCCTGCCCGGGATCCGGTAAACCATGGCTCGCTTCACCGCAACCGCCCGCCAGTACACCGCCGCCGTGCGCATCCTGGTGCTGTTCACCGTCCTACTGGGGGTGGCCTACCCGCTGGCGGTGACCGCCGTGGCCCAGGTGCCGGGGCTGAAGTCCCGCGCCGACGGCTCGTTGGTCACCACCGGCGGGCAGGTCGTCGGTTCGAGGTTGATCGGGCAGCCGTTCACCGACGCGAAGGGCAACGCCCTGGTCCAGTACCTGCAGACCCGCCCGTCCGCAGCCGGCACCGGAGCGACCGGGTATGACCCGACCGCCTCCGGGGCGTCGAACCTCGGCCCGGAGTCGGTGCTGGACACGCTGCCCGACCCGGCCAAACCCGGCGACACCGGAAAGCAGTCGCTGCTGACCCAGGTCTGCACCCGCAGCCAGACCGTCGGAGCGCTCGAAGGGGTCGACGGCGCCCGACCGTTCTGCACCCCCGGCGGTGTCGGTGCGGTGCTCGCCGTCTTCCACGCCGGCCCGGGCTACCAGGGCCCGATCACCCGGGTCGTCAGCGTCAACGAAGCCTGCCCGGCCCAGCCGTTCCTGGCGGACTACCAGGGGGTGACGGTCCAGTGCGCGACGTTCGGGCCGGACTACACCGCCGGCCAGGTCGTCCCGATCCGCGGCAGCGCACCGGCGCACCCGGCGGTGCCGGCCGACGCCGTCACCGCGTCCGGCTCCGGCCTCGACCCGGACATCTCGCCGGCCTACGCCCGCCTGCAGGCGGCCCGTGTCGCCAAGGCGCGCGGGGTGGGTCTCGGGCAGGTACTGGCGGTGATCGACAAGCACACGTCCGGCCGCGATCTCGGCTTCCTGGGAGAGCCGCGGGTCAACGCCCTGCAGGTGAACCTCGACCTTGACCGCAGCTACCCATACCACACCGGCTAGCTCAGGCTCGGCGGACACCGGCGCGGGCGTGGGCGCATGGCAACTGGGGCACCGGTGGATCCCGGCCCTCTCCCCGACGCCGCGCCCACTGTCCCCGCGCTCCGGGCGACGTTGACAATAAATGGGGGTGCCTGCTGATTGGGCGAGGTCAGCTGCGGGTCTACCTCGGCGCCGCACCCGGGGTCGGCAAGACCTTCGCCATGCTCGACGAGGGGCAGCGCCGGGCCGGCCGCGGCACCGACGTCGTGGTCGGCTACGTCGAGACCCACAACCGGCCACTAACCGCGGCCAGGCTGGCCGACCTGGAGGTCCTGCCCCGCAGGCAGCTGACCTACCGCGGGGCGTCGTTCACCGAGATGGACGTGGACGCGGTGCTGGCCCGCCGGCCCCAGGTCGCACTCGTCGACGAGCTG
>JADGOU010000098.1 GCA_017882835.1 Frankiaceae bacterium
GCGAACATCAACAGCATGATCGTGCCGTGCATGGTGAACAGCTGGTTGTACTGCTCGTTGGAGAAGAACTGCAGCCCCGGCCGGGCCAGCTCGGCGCGCATGAGCAAGGCAAGCACGCCGCCGAACATGAAGAACGCGAGCGACGTGATCAGGTACATCAGACCGATCGTCTTGTGGTCGGTCGTCGTCAGGATCTTCCAGATCGGGCTGCGGGTACGCCGGTCGCCGGGCAGCGGCGCCGCGACGTGGCGCTCCCGCGGGTGCGCTGTGAGTGTCAATTCGGCCCCTTGCCGTGGTGTCCAGGTCAGAAACGCGCACCGCCCGGCGCCCGGGCAGCGTTGCGGCGCCTATGGTGCCACGTCGCGTGGAGTTTCTACCGCGCGGATGCGGCCGGCGAACCTTAGCGTCCGGGTCGCGCCGGTCGTCTGGGCGCAGGGCGCGGCCGGCGAGGGGGTGCCGGCGGATCCGGACCTGGGCGCCACGGTGCTGCCCCCCGCCGGGGAGGCGGCCGCGCTGGCCCGCTACGCCGAGGTGGCCGGCTGAGCTCCTCCGTCCTCGCCGTACGGTCGGATGGACAGCAGCCCCGGCTGGGCGTGCTCGACCTGCAGTGTGGTGTGGGTGATGCCGTAGTCGGCGGCGAGCAGCCGCTCCAACTTGAGCCGGACGTCGTGGCAGTCCGCCTGCGGATCGACCAGCACGTGCGCCGACATGGCCGGGAACCCGGACGTGATCAGCCAGACGTGCACGTCGTGCACCGAGGCCACGCCGGGCTGCGCGGTCAGGCCGGCCACGATCGGCCCGGGCTCGAAGCCCTTGGGAGCCGCCTCCAGCAACACCCGGCCGGTCTCGCGCAGCAGCCCGGACGCCGCGGCCACCATCAGCCCGACCACCAGCAGCGAGGCCAGCGGATCGGCCCGGGTGAAGCCGGTGAGCAGAATCACCACGCCGGCGACCGCCGTGCCGAGGAAGGCGTAGAGGTCGGTGACGATGTGCCGGAAGGCGCCCTCGATGTTCAGGCTGCGCCGATCCGCGCCGGCCAGCACCTGCGTCGCCGCCAGGTTGACCAGAACGCCGATGGCCGCGACGACGACGAGCACGCCGCCCCGCACGACTGGGGGGTGGATGAGTCGGCGAACGGATTCGATTCCCACGAGCACCGCCACCACCAGCAGCGTGATCCCATTGCCCTGGGCGGACAGGATCTCCGCCCGCTTGAACCCGAAGGTGTGCGAGCCCGACGCCGGGCGGCGGGCCAGTCGCAGGGCGAACAGCGATGCTCCGATCGCACTCGCGTCGGTGAGCATATGGCCGGCGTCGGCCAGCAGCGCGAGCGAGCGTGCCACCACCGCCATCACGACCTCGAAGGCGAGGAATCCGACGATCAGTGCGAGCGCCAGCTTCAGCCGCCGCTCGTCCGGTGCCGAGCCGGCGTCGACGTGGGCGTGGGATCCGCTGGGCAGCTGGCGGCTCAGTACGGGTTGGCCTTCCCGGCGAGGGCCGGGGCCAGCGTGGCGGCGAGCGCCTTCGGAAACGTGACCTTGCCCGGGTTACCGGCCGAGATGTAGCGCTGGCCAGGGTTGGCCTTCAAGTAGTCGAGCCAGTACGTCGTGGTCATCGGGATCTTGCCATTACCGTACGACGTGGAGCGGATGCGGGGGATCTGCAGCGGGTCGAACTTGGCGCTGAACGGCGAGGGCGACGGGTTGGCTCCGACCAGCAGGATGCCCTCGTTGGTGTAGCTCTCACCGTCGTAACTGCCGGTGTGGGTCAGCCCGCGGTCCTTCGACCACACGCCGAAGGGCAACGCCATCGTGCGCACGGCCGCCCCGGGCACCGCGTCGTGCACGAGCCGCTGCAGCAGCACGAAGTCTTTCTGGATCGACTCCGGGTCGAGCTTCGACAGGTTGTCGTGCCCGTAGGTGTGGTTGGCCACCTCGATCCCGCGCTTGTCCAGGTCGGTGAGCCCGGCCTTGACCTTGGCGGAGTCGGACAGCCCGAAGGGACTCTTGTTGATGTTCATCGACGCGACCGGACGGCAGTCCGGGAACTGCCGCGCCACGTCGAACAGGATGCCGATGCCGCAGGTGGGGTCGATCTTGCCGTCCGGCGTGTAGCGGAACTGGTCGGGGTACCCGTCGTCGAAGCTGAGCACGACCGGCGTCGTGCCGGCCGGGACGTCGAGCTGACCGCGGACCAAGTCGATGGTGCGAACCGGGCGATAGCCCTCGGCGAAGATCCGCTGCAGCTCGGCCCGGAAGTCCTCCGGACTGCGGTCGTACTCCCCGGTCACGGTCGGGGTGATCCGGTGGTACATCAGCACCGGCACCAGGCCGAGCTCGTTGGCCTTGACCGAGGCCGGGTCCACCGGCGGCTTGGCAGGGCTGCGGCTCGGCGTCCCGGTGGTGCGGGGCTGCGCGGTCGTGACCCCCGACTTCGCCTCGCTCTGGCCTGCCTTGCCGCCGCCACAAGCAGCGGTCGTCCACGCGAGCGCGGCGGCGAGTCCGCCCCCAAGCACCGTCCGGCGCGAGACCGGTCGCCCCTTGTCGTCCGGCCCAGCCATGCGCGCACGCCTCTCTCTTCGGCAGCTCTCTTGAGCAGCCGTCTTGAGCAGCTCGGTCAGCGCCGCCAGCCTAACGACGGTGCCGGCCGCTCGCCCCGGGCCGGCGCGCGTGTCGCGCCGCGGGCGGTCCTGGATCGACTCCGTAAGTCCTGCCCCGGGGCTACTGCGGCTCCCGGCACCGTGGCCGTGCCAGCCCCGCAGCAGCGGTGCTCGATCACCGTGGCGGGCTACCCGCGCACCGGCAGTCCGGCGTACGCCACGACCCAGCGACAGGACGTCGCTTGGCGAGGACCAGGGTCGCCAGCCACCGCCGCTGCGTCAGATCAGAGCCGACCCTCGCCCTGACCGAGCCTCGCGCTGGGAACTACGGGGAGGCCTCATTGCCGACGATGCCGCCGGGCGGCGGCGTGTCGGCCGATGAGCTCCTGGCGACCCGCAGTGCGGCGGCCAGCAAGCTGAGCACGAGACCGGCGAACGCCACCGCCGGCACCCAGTCGCCGAGTCGGTCGTACGGCGTCGTGCGGGTCGCCAGCGGCAGTGAGACCTCGACGACGCCCCGGCGATCGGTGTCGAACCACGCGAGACGTCGTCCATCCGCGGCGTACGCCGCCGAGGTGCCGGTGAGCGCGGCCTGCAGCACCGGGCGGCCGGTCTCGACGGCCCGGACCGCGGCGAGGCTGGCGTGTTGCGCCGGCGCCCAGCTGCCTTGAAACGTCGACGTCGCCGTCTGGTAGACGATGACGTCCGCGCCCCGGCGTGCTGCCGTGCGGGCCAGGTCGGGAAATGCTGACTCGAAGCACACCAGCGGCCCAACCCGGACCTTGCCCGCGGTCAGCACCGTCACCTGCGAGCCGCGTCCGCGGTCCTCCGGAGCCGCCCTCGACACCAGCGTGAGCCAGCCCAGAACTCGGCGGAACGGCACGTACTCGCCGAACGGCACCAGCCGCGTCTTCGTGTACTGCCCGCGCACGCCCGCCGGGTCGACGAGCACCGACGTCTTGCGGATGCCGCCGTCGCCACCGCGGGCGTCGACGTTGACGAGTAGGTCGCCGCCGACTCGCGCGGACACGTCCCGCAGCCGCTCGAGCAGGTCCGGCCGCGCCGCCAGGTCGAACCCGACGCTGCTCTCCCCCCACACCACGAGGTCGACCCGTCGGCCGACCAGCGACGAGGTGAGCGTCTGTCCGGCGTCGAAGCGGGCCTGCGGGTCGGGTACCACCCCAGGCTGGACTAGCGCCACCGACAGCCGTCCGGTGGCGGGAGGAACGGGCAGTACAGCGGCGCACAGCGGAGCGGCAATGGCGGCCAGCAGGACTGCCGCGACGCCGACCAGCCGCCCGCGCCCGCCACCAGCGGACACCGCGAGCAGCAGCGCGACGTTCGCCACCACAACGAGCGCGCTGACCAGCCAGACCCCGCCGACCGCGGCCGGGGCGAGCATCACCGGATGCGGCCACTGGCTGGCGCCCAGCAACGCCCACGGCCCGCCGAGCGACGCCCAGGAGCGCACCGCCTCGATCGCCACCCAGCCGGCGGGGAGCACGGCGAGCGCCGCGGCGGCGCGGCGCGGGCTCGACCGGCGGGTGAGCACGGCGGCGGCAACCGCGCCCCATGGCGCCCACAGCGCGCCGACCGCGGCAACCACCGGAACCAGGAACACCCCGACGTTGGGCAACAGCCAGTAGTGCGCCGCGAACAGGAAGCCCGCGCCGCCGCACCAGCCCCGCACCGCGCCCTCCCGAGGCGAGCCAGCGTGGCGCAGCACCAGCAGCCAGGGAAGCAAGCCGATCCATGCCCACCACCACAGCGAGGGTCGGGGAAACGCCAGCACGGGAACGCCGCCCGCAACGACGGCGGCGCACCGCGGCGCCCACCTCCGCCACCGGGTCGGGGGAAGGGACCGCCCGGCCGGCCTGCGGATGCCGGCGACAGTCGTCGCGGAGCCGATTCCGAATGGCCAGCGGCGCCCCTCTGCGACGAGCGCCAGCCACGCCAGCACGAAAGCCGCGGCCAACCCCCACAACAACCGGCGGGCCGCTCCCGGATGCCACAGCGGCACGAACGCCAACCCGGCGACGACGAACGCCACGTTGTACAGGACGTCGTACGCCGCGAACACGCGACCGCGCACGACGTCGGCGCTCGCCCCGCCCACCAGCGCGTCGGCGAGCACCTTGAGTACCTGGAAGGACACTGCCGCGACCGCGACGGTGGCCAGCAGGCCGGGGAGGTACGGCGTGTAGCCGGCGACGACCGCGGCGGCGGCCGGAGGCAGGAAGGCCAGCGGCAGCAGCGCGCGGGGGGCGTAGCGGCGGGCGAGCAGCGGTGCGGCGAGCGTGCCGACGAAGGCGGCCAGGCCGGTCACCGCCAGCGCCAGTCCGTAGCCCGCAGCCTGCAGGTGATAGCCGCTGTCCGCGACGAGCACCAGGGTGATGAACCCGGTGCCGAGCAGGAAGCGGTGCAGCCATACGGCGAGCAGCGGCCGGCGTACGGCGGGACTTCGGGACACGGCCCGAACGCCCGCCCGCAGGTCGGCCACCACGCCCCGCAGGCTCCCGCCCGCGGCCCGGGCGGAAGCGCGCGTGGGGGCATCTGGCGCGCTCGACGCCGCCCGCCGCTGCCCACCGACGGGAGGCAGCCGGCGAAGCAGCAGGCCGGCCAGCAGGTAGCCGGCCGCCGCGCCGGCGAAGCCCGCCGGTGCGGCTGCCGCGACGAACGTGGAGCCGACGACGGCACCGGCGAAAGCGGCGGTCATACCGGCCAGCGAGGACACCGCGTTGGCTGTCACAAGGTCGCTGGGCGCCACGATTCGCGGCAGCACCGCGCCCTTGCCGGCCAGCACGAACCGGGACGAGGACAGCAACAGCAGGACGCCGGCGTACGCCAGCGGCGCGGAGCGGCCGAGCGCAACGGCCACCGCGGCCGCAGCCAACCCGGCGCGGCACCACGACGTGACGACGAGGGTGCGCCGGCGGTCCCAGCGGTCGATGAGCACGCCGGCGAACGGCCCGACGAGGCTGAACGGAAGCAAGGTGGCGGCCAGCACGCCGGCGATGCGGCCGGGACTCGCGCCGCGGCCGATGTCGAACAAGATGAGCTGGGCGAAGGAGATCTGAGCCAGCCCGTCGCTGGCCTGGCCAACCGCCTGCCCCGCGACGAGGATGCGCAGTGGGCCGGACAAGACGCGGCGCGCGTTCCGCCACCCCGGCCGGGACCCGGACGCGACCGAGCCCGGCGCCGATTCGGTCCCCGGCCCGCCGACGACATCGACAGCCCGTCCAGTCGTCGTTCCATCCTCCCGCGAAGACTCGCTGCCAGGGGTGCGAGCGACACCTCGGTCAGCCGGCGAGCGCCTGTGCGCCGGTGCGCAGGTCGGCGACGAACCCGGCGTACGCCTCGTCCTGGTCCTGCGCCCGCAGCACAGCCGAGGGATGGATGGTCGCCAGCGCAAACGCCGCTCGGCGAGCGCCGTCCTCGCCAGCGCCGAAGTCTTCGGGCCGGGCCGCGGACGCCGGCCACGGCATCAGCGTGCCGCGGGAGCGGGTGACCCGGAAAGCCGGCCCGAGCAGGGCCCGGGCGGCCGTCGCCCCGAGCACCACCACCAGCTCGGGATCGAGCAGCGCCAGCTCGGCCACCAGCCAGGGCCGGCAGGCGGTTACCTCGTAGGCGTCCGGGGTGGCGTGGATCCGCCGCTTGCCGCCGCCGGCGGAGGTGAACTTGAAGTGCTTGACGGCGTTGGTCGTGTACGTCGACTCCGCCGGCAACCCGACCTCCGCCAGCGCGCGGTGCAGCAACCGCCCGGCCGGGCCGACGAAGGGCTCGCCCCGCTGATCCTCGACGTCCCCCGGCTGCTCCCCCACCAGCACCACCCGGGCGTCGACCGGACCACTGCTGAATACGGTCTGGGTGGCGTTCGCGTACAGGTGGCAGCCCTGGCACGACGCCGCCGCCCGGCTCAGCCCGTCGAGGTCGGTGCCGACCGGCACGAAGGCGGCGGCGCCGGCCGGCTCGGCGCTCGTCTGGCGACCTTTGGCTGGCACGCGCGCCACGGTAGCGAGCACTCTGGGTGGCACCGGCGCCGGCTGCCGGACTCAGGCGGCCGACTGCTGCGCGTCGCACCCGGCGAAGCCCGGAACCAGCGCGGCCAGCGCGACCACCCCGGCGACAGTGAAGACACCGTTGAGCCGCCCGCGCAGCTCGTCCGGCGTCGCCAGTTGCAGGATCGCCATGGCGTACGCCGCTTGCGGCCCGCCGGCGGCGATGATGACGCCAGCGAGCAGCGGACCGCCGGTGACGGCCAGGTTGAAGGCCAGGGTCAGTGCCGCGATCGGCCGCGGTGCTACCGACCCCGAACCGGTCACGGAGCGAGCCGCTCGACCGCCCAACCGTCGGTTGTCCGGCGGTACCGCAGCCGGTCATGCATCCGGTCCGGCCGGCCCTGCCAGAACTCGACAGTCTCCGGTCGGAGCCGCAGGCCACCCCAGTACTCGGGCACCGGCACGTTGCTGCCTTCCGGGTGGTACGTCGCGCGCAGCCGGGCCATCGCCGCGTCCAGCTCTTCGCGGCCGGCGATGACCGCCGACTGCGGACTGGCCCAGGCCCCGAGCTGCGAGCCGTACGGACGGGTGGGGAAGTAGGCCGCTGTCTCGGCGGCGCTCACCCGGGCGGCGGTCCCGGTCACGGTTACCTGCCGTTGCATCGGGTGCCACGGGAACAGTAATGCGCTCCGGGGGTTGGCGGCGAGCTCCCGGCCCTTGCGAGAGGTGTAGTTGGTGAAGAAGACGAAACCCCGCTCGTCATAGGCCTTGAGCAGGACCGTCCGGACGCTCGGTTGGCCCTCGGGCGACGCCGTGGCCAGCACCATCGCGTTCGGCTCCGGCAGGCCCGCGGCGACGGCGTCGGCCAGCCAGCCGGAGAACTGGGCCACCGGGTCGGGGGCGAGGTCGCCTTCGGTCAGCGTGCCGCGGGCGTAGCGGCGACGTAGGCCGGCGACGGCGATCCGGCGCTGCCCCATCCGCCCTCCAACCGACCGGAGCCGCCCGGCACTTGCTCCGCCAGCCCGCCAGCCTACGAAACCGAGCGCCAGTTGCCCGCCTCGACGGCCGGCAACGGGCGGCCGATGCCGCGAGCCAGGCGACGTCATGGGGCTGGGCGGGGAAGAATGCGCCTTCGGCGCCCGACTCCGCAGCGCCCGGACGAGGTGAAGGGCAGCACATGGCCGACTTCAAGGCGGGCTTGGAAGGCGTCATCGCCTTCGAGACCGAAATAGCCGAGCCGGACAAGGAAGGCTCGTCGCTGCGCTACCGCGGCGTGGACATCGAGGACTTGGTGGGTCGGGTCTCCTACGGCAACGTCTGGGGGCTGCTGGTCGACAACCGCTACCACGCCGGGCTGCCGCCGGCCGAGCCGTTCCCGCTGCCGATTCGCACCGGCGACCCCCGGGTGGACGTGCAGTCGGCGCTGGCCATGCTGGCGCCGCTGTGGGGTCTGCAGCCGCTGCTCGACATCGACGAAGAGTGCGCCCGCCGGGAGCTCGCCCGCGCATCCGTGCTGGCCATGTCGTTCGTGGCACAGTCGGCGCGGGGCATCGGCCAGCCCATGGTGCCAGAGGCGCAGATCAACGAGGCCCGGACCGTGGTGGAGCGGATGATGATCCGCTGGCGGGGCCAGCCTCGGCCCGCGCACATCAAGGCCGTTGACGCCTACTTCGTCAGCGCCGCGGAGCACGGGATGAACGCCTCCACGTTCACCGCCCGAGTGGTCGCCTCGACCGGCGCGGACATCGCCGCCTGCCTGTCCTCGGCGGTCGGGGCGCTGTCCGGGCCACTGCATGGCGGCGCCCCGGCGCGCGTGCTGAAGATGCTCGACGAGGTGGAGCGGGAAGGCGACGCCACCCGCTACGTCAAGCACCTGCTCGACAGCGGCCAGCGGCTGATGGGCTTTGGCCACCGGGTGTACCGCGCGGAGGACCCGCGGGCGCGAGTGCTCCGGCGTACGGCGAAAGAACTCGGCGCCCCGCGGGCCGAGGTGGCCGAGGCGCTGGAGAAGGCCGCGCTGGCGGAACTCAAGGAGCGACGGCCCGACCGGGTGATCGCGACCAACGCGGATTTCTGGTCGGCCGTGGTGCTCGACTTCGCCGAGGTGCCGGTGCACATGTTCACCTCGATGTTCACCTGCGCCCGGCTGGCCGGGTGGAGCGCACACATCCTGGAGCAGAAGCGGACCGGCCGGCTGATCCGACCGTCGGCGCGTTACATCGGTCCGGGACCCCGCAAGCCCGAGGAGGTCGACGGCTGGGACTCCCCGGCCAATGTCCGGCCGAACTATGGCGACGGCGCCTGAGCGA
>JADGOU010000099.1 GCA_017882835.1 Frankiaceae bacterium
AGTCCGGACGTGGACACCGGACGAGTTGGGCTAGGCCTTGGGCTGTTCGTGAGTCGGCAGCTGATGGAGCGCCAGAACGGGCGGCTGTGGGCCGAGTCGTCACCCGGGCAGGGATGCCGCTTCCACATCATGCTGCCGACCCGAACCGCAGCCGCACCGAAGGAGTAGGGCATGGCTAAGATTCTGATCATCGAGGACGACCCAACCTACGGCGGGGCATGAACCTGCGGCTGCGGGCCAACGGTTATGAGACGGCACTGGCCGAGGACGGCGTCACCGCGGTTTTCGTTGCCCGGGCCGAGCGACCCGACCTGGCACTCGTCGACATCGGGCTGCCCGGTGGGGACGGCTTCAGCGTGATGCGCCGACTGCAGAGCCTGGCCGCCACCGCCGGCATGCCAATGATCGTCATTACCGGCCGGGACCCGTTGACCGCCTGGCCGAATGCCGAGGCGCTCGGGGCGATGACGCTGCTACAGAAGCCGGTCGACACCGTCAAGCTGTTGGCGACGATCGCCGAAGCGTTGGGGACAACCACTGCGCGGCCGGCCGTCGCGGAGTGACCGAGGACGCTCAGCCGGGCAACAGCCGCTCGACGAACTGCTGTAGCTGCGCGGCGTTGCGACACTCCACCATCTCGACGATGTCGCCGTAGGCCGCGGTGGCCGAATCACCGGAACCCCAATGCGCCCGCGGCTCGGGGTTGAGCCAGTAGCTGTGTCGCGCGCTGGCGGCCAGGTGCTTCAGCGTGGTCGCTGCCGTGGCCCGGTAGTTGTTGCGGGCATCCCCGAGGATCAGCAGCGACGTCCGCGGGGTGATGGCGTCGGGGTAGCGCTCGGCGAAGGTCTCGAAGCTGTTGCCGTAGTCGCTGTGCCCGTCGAACCAGACCAGCCGCGCCTCCCGGGTCATCCGGGCCATCACGTCGGGGAAGTCTTCGCCCGGGCGGAACATCGGGGTCACCTCGTCGACGGTGTCGATGAAGGCGAACGCGCGCACCTTGGCGAACTGCTCGCGCAGCGCAAAGGCCAACAGCAGGGTGAAGTGCGCAAAGCTGGCGACCGACCCGCTGACATCGCAGAGCACGACCAGCTCGGGCTTGTGCGGCTTGTGCGGCCGGTGATGGGTGACCAGCGGAACGCCGCCCGTGCCCAGCGATGCCCGGACGGTACGCCGGAAGTCCAGCCGCCCGGCCCGGCCCAGCCGCCGCCGCGCGGTCAACCTGGTAGCCAGCCGACGGGCCAACGGGTAGACCTGCCGGCGCAGCTCGACCAGGTCGTCGCGGGAGGCGCGCAGAAAGTCGACCTGGTCCGTCAGCGGCTTGACAGCGGTCTTGGCGATCCTCTCGACGCCGCGCTCTTCGGCCAGGCGGCGGCGGACCTCGGCCGCCACCATCGCCTCGAACTGCTTGATCCGCTCGCGGATGGTCTGTCGGGCGACCTTCTCCGCCAGGCCATCGCGGTCCTGGCCGTCGAGCATCTGCGCGAGCAGCGAGGCTGTCAGCGTGTCCGGCGAGAGCTGCCGCAGCACCCGATAGGAGAACCAGGACTGTCGGCCGGGCTGCGCGTCCGCTCGACCCAGGCCCTGCACCGCCGCCCGGGCCAGGCGGCGCAGCCCGTCCTCATCGCCGTCGAGGAGCAACCGGGCCAGCTCGGCGCGCAAGGCGTCCCGGTCGGCCGGGACGGCGTGCCCTTGCCGCGGCTCGGTCGCGTCGGGATCGGCATCGTCCGGATCGCCGGCATCCGGATCGCCGGCATCCGCGCCGTACCTGCTGGCTGTTCCGTCGCCGAGCAGCGGCGGCCACCACAGGTCGAACAGCGTGTCGAAGGTCACCCGGTGCGGCGGCCGCTTGACCATCGTCGCTGCGAAGGCGGCCCGCAGGTCTTCCCGGTCCAGGACGTCGATGGCACCGAACGCGCGCACCGCGTCCAGCGACTCGGCCAGCGAGACCGGCACTCCCCCCGCCCGCAACGCGGCGACGAACGCGACCGTGCGGTCAAGCAGGCCGTTGTTCATGCGGAAGCCATGCGCGCTAGTTCAGCTCGAGTTGGGCGACGGCACGGGCGTGGTCGGACGCATGCTTGAGCACCACGCCGAGGGTGTCGCGCACCGCCGCCTCGTCCAGGGTGTCGAGACCCAGCGCCACCAGCGTGTGCGCCCAGTCGATCGTCTCGGCGATCGACGGCGACTTCTTCAGCTCCAGCGCCCGCAGCGCTCGGACCGTGCGGACCAGCGCCTCGGCCAGCGCCTCGGCCACCTCCGGCACCCGGGAGAGCACGATGGCCTTCTCCCGCTCCGCGGTCGGATAGTCCAGGTGCAGGTACAGGCAACGCCGCTTGAGCGCCTCGGACAGCTCCCGGGTGGCGTTCGAGGTCAACACCACCAGCGGCCGCCGGGCGGCCACGATGGTGCCCAGCTCCGGAATGGTGACCTGGAAGTCCGAGAGCACCTCGAGCAGCAGGCCCTCGACCTCGACGTCGGCCTTGTCGGTCTCGTCGACGAGCAGCACGGTCGGCTCGGTCCGCCGGATCGCGGTTAGCAGCGGCCGGGAGAGCAGGAACTCCTCGCTGAAGATGTCCTGCTCGACCTCGGACCAGCCACCCGGCCGGCCGTCATTGGCCGTGTCCGGGGACGAGCCGTTGGCGACCTGGATGCGCAGCAGCTGCTTCTTGTAGTTCCACTCGTACAGCGCCCGGGCCTCGTCCAGCCCCTCGTAGCACTGCAGCCGGATCAGCTCCGAGCCGGTGGCCGTTGCGACTGCCTTCGCCAGCTCGGTCTTGCCGACTCCGGCGGGGCCCTCGACCAGCAGCGGCTTGCCGAGCCGGTCGGCCAGGAACACCGTCGTGGCGATGGCGTCGTCGGCGAGGTAGCCAGCAGCCCCCAAGCGCGCCCGGACATCCGCGACGTCGCAGAACACGGGCTGCTGCATGAGCGGACCTCTCGCCGGCGGACCGAACGAGATTCTACCGGGCGCTGGTGGCAGCCTCGGCCTGCCGCGGGGCCCGGTCCGGTGCTCGGTCTGACGCCCGGTCCAGCAATGCCGTCACCGGTACGCCGCGAATCGAGGCGTCCAACATCTCCACGGTGTGCGCGGTCGGCAGTGCCTCGCCGCGCCGCTCCAGCGCCGCCGAGATCTGCAGCAGGCAACCCGGATTCGCGGTCACCAGCATCCGGGCTCTGGTGTCGAGCACGTGGGCTGCCTTGCGGTCGCCGAGCTCGCGCGCCGGCGCCGGCTCGACGATGTTGTAGACGCCGGCCGAGCCGCAGCAGATCTCGCTCTCCCGGATGTCGCGCACCTGCAGGCCGGGGATGTCGCGTAGCAGCTTTCGCGGTTGGGCTCGGATGCCCTGGCCGTGGGCCAGGTGGCAGGCGTCGTGGTAGGCCACCGTCGTGGGCAACGGATGGCGGGGGGCCACCGGTCCTAGCTCCTCGACGATCTCGGCGACGTCGCGGACCTTGGCGGCGAACGCCTCGGCCCGCTCGGCGTAGAGCGGGTCGTCGCGCAGCAGATGCCCGTACTCCTTCATGGCCGAGCCGCAGCCGGCGGCGTTGACCACAACCGAGTCCACCTTGGCCCGCTCGAACGTCGAAATCAGCCGGCGAGCATAACCCAGGGCCTCGGCCTCCCGACCCATGTGCAGGCTCAACGCGCCACAGCAGCCCTGGTCGGCCGGAATGACGACGTCGCACCCCTCGGCGGCGAGCACCCGAGCGGTGGCGGCGTTCACGCCCGGGAAGAAGACGCGCTGCACGCAGCCGACCAGCATCCCGACGCTCGCCCGCTGCGGCCCGACGGCCGGCGTGTGCGGCGGCACCTTCTCCGGCCGCCCGAGCGGCGGTGCCAGCGCCTCCATCGCGGCGACCGCCGGCGGCAGCCGGTCCAAGATGCCGCTGCGCCGGACCACGCGGTCCAGGCCGGTCCGCCGGTAGAGCCGCAGCGGCCCGCTGGCCAGCCGCAGCCGGCCGGGGCGGGGAAACAGCTGGAAGATGCCGCTGCGCACCAGCCGCTCGCTCAGCGGTCGGCGGTGCCGGCGCTCCACCTGCGCCCGGGTGGCCTCGAACAGCTTGCCGTATTGAACGCCGGACGGACACGCGGTGACGCAGGCCAGGCAGCCCAGACACTGGTCGAAGTGGCGGACCATCGTGTCGCCCAGCGGCTCGGCCTGCAGTCCCTCCTTCATCAGGTAGATGCGCCCGCGGGGACTGTCCATCTCCTCCCCCCAGAGCAGGTACGTCGGGCAGGTAGGTAAGCAGAAGCCGCAGTGCACGCAGTCCTCGATCAGCTCCCGCGCCGGCGGGTGGTGGTCGTCGAACGCCGGCAGCGGCCCGAGCGGCTGTCCCGCGTGCCCGTCGGTCATGCTCAGATCCCTCCTACAAACCGGCCCGGGGACATCCGGTGCTCGGGGTCGAACCGGTCCTTGATCCGGCGCATCAGCTCCACCGCCGGCACCGGACCCCACACGTCGACCAGCCGCTTGACCTCCGGTGGAGCCTGCAGGACCACCACCGAGCCGTCGTACGGCGCCACCGCGGCGCGCAGCTCGATCACCGTGGCGGCGATCTCGACCGCCGGTCCGCCGGCGCGCCCGGCGTCGGCCGCCGCACCCAGGCCGACGTAGCTGACCCCGGAGCCGGCCGACGACCGGACGGCCGTCGCAAGGTGGTGCAAGTCGGCGACCCGCCACAGGGCGTCGAGCACCGGCCGCAGCGCGGCCGGCTCGGCGCTGACCTTGAGCCCGATGGCAGGTCCGGTCTCGCCGCCGTACGGCCGTTGGCCCCAGCCGGCCGGCACCGTGTCGGTGATCTCCGCACCGCCTCCCAGCAGCCCCGCCGCCGACTCCGCCTGGGCGGTGGCTCCCGGCTCGATGCCCTCGACCACGACGGTGAGCCGCCCCGGCCCAGCCGGGTCTGGCCAGTCCAGCTCCAGCGCCGTGGGCACCAGCTGCGAGTCCGTGACCAGCTGCGTCAGCCGGCCGGCGTCCGCGGCGGTGGCCACCTCGACCGTGACCACCCGACGCGCAGCCGGCACCGGGTGCAGCCGGAAGATCGCCTCGGTGACGAGGCCGAGGGTCCCGACGGCACCGATGTAGAGCTTGCCGATGTCGTAGCCGGCGACGTTCTTGACCACCTTGCCGCCAGCGCGGGCGACGGTGCCGTCGGCCAGCACGACCGTGATGCCGATCAGCAGGTCGCGAGCCGTGCCGTAGAGCAGCCGGCTCGGACCGCTGGCGTTGGCACCGATCACCCCACCGACTGTCGCACCCGGCTCAGGCGGATCCAAGGCGAGCTGCTGGCGGGCCGGCGCCAGCTGCTCCCGCAGCGCCACCAGCCGCACCCCGGGCTCGACCCGGACCACCAGGTCCCCGGCGGCGTGTTCGAGCACCCGATCCTGGCGGGAGAGCTCGAGCAGCAGGTCCAGCCCCGCTGGCGGCATTCCCCAGCCCAGCTTGCTGCTGGCGCCCCGAACCCCGACGCGCAAGCCGGCGTCGCGGGCGACCAGCACCAGCTCTCGGATCTCGTCGGTGGACGCCGGGGCGGCGACGTAGGCCGGCACAACCCCGTCGACCGCGTCGGCGGCGGCGCCCGGCCGGACGTGCTCCTCGCCGCAGACCTTGTGCAGGCTCGCGAGTGCATCCATCAGAACACCTCCGCGAGGCCGGCCTCCTGCCACGGATGCACACCCTTGCGCCGCGCCGGCAGCTCGCCGCACAACCGCGGCGTCGGGAACACCTTGCCGGGGTTGCACCGACCGTCCGGGTCGAAGGCGCACCGCAGCAGCTGCATGGTGTCGAGGTCCGGCTCGGCGTACATCCGGCCCATGAACTTCCTCTTCTCGTGGCCCACGCCGTGCTCGCCGGTGATGGACCCGCCGTACTCGATGCAGATGTCGAGGATCGCGCCGGCGACCGCTTCGGCGCGGACGTCCTGGTCGGGCACCGAGCCGTCGAAGAGCACCAGCGGGTGCAGGTTGCCGTCCCCGGCGTGGAAGACGTTGGCCACCCGGACCCCGGTCTCTCCCGACAGGGCGGCGATCCGGCTCAGCACCTCCGACAGCGCGGTCCGCGGGATCACGCCGTCCTGAACGAGGTAGTCCGGGCTGATCCGGCCGACCGCAGCGAAGGCGCTCTTGCGGCCCTTCCAGAACAGCGTCCGCTCGTCCTCGTCGGCGGCGATGCGGATCTCGAAGGCACCGTTGGCCGAGCACATCCGTTCCACGTCGGCGAACGAGTGCGCGACCTCGGCGGCCGGCCCGTCGAGCTCGACGATGAGTACGGCGCCGGCGCCGGCCGGGTAGCCGCAGTGCACCGCCGCCTCGGCCGCCTCGATGGCCAGCGCATCCATCATCTCCACCGCGGCCGGCACGATGCCGGCGGCGATGATCTCCGACACGGCCGCCCCGGCCTCGTCGGTGCCGGCGAACCCGGCGAGCAGCGTCTGCACCGCCTCCGGTCGGCGCATCAGCCGAACGGTCACCTCGGTGGCGATACCGAGCGTGCCCTCAGAGCCGACGAAGGCCCCCAGCACGTCGTACCCGGGATGATCGGTGGCCTTCCCGCCGAGGGTGACCAGTTCGCCGTCGGGCAGCACCACCTTCGCCCCGGTGACGTGGTTGGTGGTGAAGCCGTACTTGAGGCAGTGCGCCCCGCCGGAGTTCTCCGCCACGTTGCCGCCGATGGAGCAGACCAGTTGGCTGGAGGGGTCCGGGGCGAAGTAGTAGCCCTGCGGCGCCACTTCCCGGGTCACCCACAGGTTGATCACCCCCGGTTCCACCACCGCGCGGTGGTTGGGGATGTCCACCTCGAGGATGCTGTTCATCCTGCTGGTGACGATCAGTACGCCGTCCGCGACCGGCAGCGCACCACCGGACAGCCCGGTGCCCGACCCCCGGGCCACGAATGGCACGCCGGACTGCGCGCACAGCCGGACCGTGGTCTGCACCTGCTCCGGCGTCTCGACCAGGACGACGATCGCTGGCGTGACGGTGAAGTGCGCCAGCCCGTCGCACTCGTACGTCCGGCACTGGGCATGGTCGGTGAGGACCGCCCGGGCCGGCAGCGCAGCCCGCAGCCGGGCCGCCAGCACGGGCAGAGTCATCACGTCCAGAATCGTCGCGTCCCGGTCCATGGGCTCTCCCGGTCCTAGTCGATGTGCTGGTACGCCGGCAGAGTCAGGAAGTCCTCGAACTTGTCGTCCAGCGCCACCTGCTCGAAGAGCTCTTGCGCCTCCTTGAAGCGACCGGCGTCGTAGATCTGCTCCCCGATCGTCGCCCGGATCTTGTCCAGCTCCTCCTGGATGATCCGGCGGACGAGGTCGGGGGTGACCTTCTGACCTTCGGCCACTGTCACGTCGTTGTGCAGCCACTGCCACACTTGCGAGCGGGAGATCTCCGCGGTGGCGGCGTCCTCCATCAGGTTGAAGATCCCAACGGCGCCGGTGCCCCGCAGCCACGACTCCAGGTACTGCAGGCCGACGCTGACGTCATTGCGCAGGCCACCCTCAGTCATGCCGGCCGGGGTCGACGCGACGTCCAGCAGCTGCTGGGCGGTGACGTGCACGTCGTCGCGCTGCCGGTCGAGCTGGTTGGGCCGCTCGCCCAGCGTCGCGTCGAAAGCCTCCAGGCAGATCGGCACCAGGTCGGGGTGGGCGACCCAGCTGCCGTCGTAGCCGTCCCGGGCGTCGCGCTGCTTGTCGTCGCGAACCTTGGCCATCGCCTTTTCGTTGACCTCGGGGTCGCGCCGGCTCGGGATGAAGGCCGCCATGCCGCCGATCGCGTGTGCCCCACGGCGGTGACACGTGCTGACCACCAGCTCGGAGTAGGCCCGCATGAACGGCACGGTCATCGTGACGTCGTTGCGGTCCGGCATCAGGAACTGCTGGCCCCGGTTACGGAACTTTTTGATCACGCTGAAGATGTAGTCCCACCGGCCGGCGTTGATGCCGCTGGAGTGGTCGCGGAGCTCGTAGAGGATCTCCTCCATCTCGAACGCGGCCGGAATGGTCTCGGCCAGCACGGTGGCCCGGATCGTGCCGCGGGGGAGGCCGAGCCCGTCCTGCGCGTAGTTGAACACCTCGTTCCACAGCCGGGCCTCGAGGTGGCTCTCCAGCTTGGGCAGGTAGAAGTAGGGACCGGCGCCCTTGTCAAGAAGTCGCCGGGCGTTGTGGAAGAAGTAGAGGCCGAAGTCGAACAGGGCACCGGAGCACGGCTCCCCGTCGACGAGCAGGTGCTTCTCTGGCAGGTGCCAGCCGCGGGTGCGCACGATCAGGACGGCTGGGTTGGCGCCCAGGGCGTAGTGCGCGCCCTCCGGGCTGGTGAACTCCAGCCGTCGCTCGATCGCGTCGATCAGGTTGCGCTGGCCTTGGATGAGGTTGTCCCAGGTCGGGGTGTTGGAGTCCTCGAAGTCCGCCATGAACACCTTGGCGCCGGAGTTCAGGGCATTGATCAGCATCTTCTTGTCGGTCGGACCGGTGATCTCCACCCGCCGGTCCCGCAGCGCCGGCGGCGCCTCCGCGACCTTCCAGTCGCTGTCGCGCACCGAGCGCGTCTGGGCGAGGAAGTCCAGCGTGCCGCCGGCGTCGAGCTCGGCCTGGACCCGGTCGCGCCGTTCGAGCAGCTCGCGGCGGCGACCGCCGAACTGCCGCTGCAGCCCGGCGACGAAGGCCAGGGCCTCCTCGGTCAGGATCTCGGCGTAGTCGTCCTTCATCGGACCGGTGACGCTGACGCCGTCGGGCTGGCCCATGCCTACCTCCGCGTGTGCTCGCCGTCGGATACCGCGGACCCTCCTACCACGGTGGGCCAAACGCAATACCCCGGCACGTCCGAGGCCACTCATCGGTTGGCGGCGTAGCGTGCGGCGTTGCCGGGCGAGCAGATGGCCGGGCGAGCAGATGG